>NZ_JAZARS010000016.1:0-139919 GCF_036233855.1 Gordonia sp. Z-3 | reverse complement strand
TCCTGACCCGAAACCGTCCCGACCCAGCGCCCACGACGCCAGTCAGCGACGCCACCTCACCTAACCTTCCTTACAGATCCTCGTCACCGGATCTCGATACGCCTCGCCTAGCGGCTCGGCTACTCGATCGGCGGATAAAGCCGCGCGCGGAACCGCCTACGGATGACACCGCGTACGGAACCGCCGACCGCTGGACCGGTGTGTCGACCCCGCCGACGGATGACACCGCGCGCCGACCCGCCGACGGCTGGTGCGTCAGTCGACGACTGCGCCGCGACGCCGGCGGCGGAAGACGTAGTGGTCGGCGGCGGCGGAGCCGGCCTGGGCGAAGCCGACCGCGAGCAGACCACCGATCAGCGCCAGCGGGAGCTCGTAGCCGCCGTCGGCGGCCCAGAAGCCCGCGTCCCAATGGGCGTAGGCGATGGCGCCGATCATGTCGGCGATCAGCAGGATCGCGACGATGGGCAGGAACAGGCCGAGAATCAGCAGGATGCCGCCGACGAACTCCACCCACGTGGCGTACTGCGCCGCGAGATTCGGCGCGGGTATCCCCATCGAATCGAAAGCGCGCTCGGTGGCGTCGATTCCGTTGGTGTGCAGCTTCTGCCAGCCGTGCATGATGAAGATGTAGCCAAGAATCAGTCGTGCCAAGAAAAACGTCACACTGCGAATGCCGAACATTGCTCTCCCTTGTCGTCCCGACCATCACAACCGGACTACGGTCCGCTTGATCTACACTTTCTCACGCCATCGCCGTCGCATGCACACGGCACCCGACAGGTAACCTGAGTCTCCGCAACACCACGCGACATCAAGGCGCATACCCCGTTCGCGTGCCGTGACACATTGCGCCGCGTTCGAACACAGATCGGAGAGTCAGTGCCGGGAAAGTCGGCGAAGGGTCCACGAGAACCGCTGCTGGGCGCCCCGCTGGATGCACTCGACCCATACCTGCCCGACAACGGCAACCTCGGCTACCGCATCTCGCGCTACGACCTCGACCTCGAGTACAAGGTGTCACCCAACCGACTATCCGGGGTGGCGACGCTGACTGCAACGTCCTTTGTCGCGCTGCGGAAGTTCACACTCGATCTCGCCTCGTCGCTGTCGGTGTCGCGCGTGACGGTCAACGACAAGCGGGCCCGTTACAGTCACCGCAGCCGCAAGCTGTCGATCACCCCGGATGCCCCGGTACCGCCGGGCGGGGCGATGACCATAGTCATCCGCTACGCCGGCACCCCCCGCCCTATCCGCGGTGCGTGGGGTGAGGTCGGTTGGGAGGAGCTCTCCGAGGGCGCTCTGTGCGCCAACCAGCCCAACGGCGCGGCATCGTGGTTCCCCTGCGACGACCACCCGAGCGCCAAGGCGCCCTACCGGATATCCATCACCACCGACAGCCCCTACTACGCGCTCGCCAACGGGGTGCTGGAATCCAAACGGTCCCGGGCCGCACAGACCACTTGGGTGTACCAGCAGGTCGAGCCGATGCCCACCTACCTCGCGTCGATCCAGATCGGTCCGTACGTCAAGAAGACGTTGGCCAGCAAGCCGATCCCCGTCGACGCCGTGCTACCGGGACGGCTGGTGTCCAACCTCGACGTCGATTTCGGGCGCCAGGTCGAAATGATCGACACCTTCGTCGAGATGTTCGGACCCTACCCTTTCCCCCGCTACACCGTGGTGATCACCGACGACGACCTCGACATCCCGATCGAGGCGCAGAGCTTCTCCACCTTCGGCGCCAATCACTGCGACGGCTCCCAACGCGCCGAACGGCTCGTCGCCCACGAGCTGGCCCACCAGTGGTTCGGCAACTCCGTCACCCTGTCACGCTGGCGCGACATCTGGCTGCACGAGGGATTCGCCTGCTACGCGGAGTGGCTGTGGAGTCAGCGTTCGGGCGGCAAGAGCGCCACCGAATGGGCGCGGCACTACTACGACAAACTCGCAGCGAACCCCGTGCGCGCCACCCTCGCCGATCCCGGTCCGCGCCGGATGTTCGACGACTGGGTCTACAAACGTGGTGCACTCACCTTGCACGCCCTGCGCCTGACCATCGGCGACGGCAACTTCTTCGCCCTGATCAAACGGTGGACGGACAAATATCGGTACGGTTCGGCGACCACCGAGGACTTCATCGCGCTGGCCGCCAACTACTCGACCATGTCGCTGACCCACCTGTGGGACGAGTGGCTCTTCACCGCGGCGTTGCCGGACTTCCCCGGTCCGTCCTGAGGATGATCGACGAGCTCGGCCGATGACCGGCGAGACGGCCGCGACGCGGCGCACCTCCGGCGCCATCGGCCGGGTCACCGTGGCCACGCTGATCGCGGCCGCGTCCGGGTACGTGGTGCTGCTGTTGGCGGCCCGTCAGCTCGGCGCAGCGGGCTACGGCGTGTTCGCGGTGTTCTGGGCCGCCTACGGGATGGTCACCGGCGCCCAGAACGGGCAGTTGCAGGAGACCACCCGCGCCATCCGGGCCGGTATCGACGGCGCCACCGCACCGGGTCGTCGGCCGTGGCTGATCAACGGCGCCATCGGAGTGACGATCGGCCTGCTGGTCGCAGTGACGTCTCCGCTGTGGAGCGGGCTGGTCTTCGACGAACAGCGCGGGCTGTCGGTGCTGCTGCTGGCCATCGGCGTCGCATCGTTCGGGGTGTACGCCCACCTCGCGGGCGCGTTGTCGGGGGCGGTGTCCTGGGGTGCGTTCGCGATGCTGCTGTCGGTGGACGCGGTGATCCGTCTTGTCGGCGCCGTGCTCACGGTGGTGTTCGACGGCGACGTGACCGCGTTTCTGGTGATCACGGTGATCGGCTCGGTGTCCTGGATGGTGCTGTTGGCGACGTCGCCTGCCGCCCGCGCGGCAGTCTGTCTGCCCGCCGATGTCACCGCGCGCCGATTCACCGGCAACACGGTGACCGCGATGGCGGCCGCCGCGGCCAGCGCGGTGCTGGTGATGGGTTTCCCGGTGCTCATCACCGCGACCGGCGCCGACGCCGACCCCGCCGCGGTGGGCGCGGTGGTGCTCACCGTGACGCTGACCCGTGCGCCGCTGTTGGTGCCGCTGAACAGCTTTCAAGGGGTGTTGATCACGCGTTTCGTGGACGCCGGTCGGCGGTTGGGGGCGGCGTTGCGAGCCCCGTTCGTCGCCGTCGCCGCGATCGGCGTGGTGGGGTCGGGGGCCGCGTGGCTGATCGGACCCTGGCTGCTCACGGCGGTATTCGGCGCGGATTTTCGGCTCAGCGGCGCCGCGCTGGCCGCGTTCACCCTGGGTGCGACGACACTGGCGTTGCTGACCGTGACGGGGGCGGCCACGATCGCCGTCGGCGCACACCGCTGGTATGCGGCCGGCTGGTGGGTGGCGACGCTCGCCTCGATCGGGTTGTTGCTGCTACCGACCGACGTGACGGTCCGCGTGGCGATCGCGTTGCTCGGCGGCCCGGTGGTGGGGATGGCGGTTCACGGTGTGGTGTTGGCCGGGCGCAGTCGGCCCGCGGTGGCCAGCACACGCGATTGAGCGTGGTTGAGCCGCGACGTCGCGTGCAGGCGGGCGGCACGCGCGGCACGCGGCCAGCCTCGCTGCGCGCACCGGCGGGCTTCCTCGGCGAAGAAGGCGTTCTCCTCGGCGAACCGTCGTCCGTCGACGGCCTGCACCGAACTCACCGACGCCTCATGCCGGCGATATCGGAACGCCACGCGCGCATCGTGCACGAGCGAGCCGCCGCCGGCCGCCAGGTCGACGAGCAGGGCAAGGTCGAGCACGATGTCCAGCCCCGGCCGAAACCCGACCTCACGGACCGGATCGGTACGCCACAGCAGCGACGGAAAATAGGTCCAGTTGCCGTGGTAGAGGCTGGTCGCCATGGCTTCCCCGCGCAGCACGGCCGGCCGCCCGGGCTGCGCGCGCGGCGTCAACAGGGTCTTGATCCGGTCTCCGAGTGGGCGCACCACACGACCGTCGTCGTCGATGACCTCCACCCCCGGGGCGATGACCGTCGCCTGCGGATGGTCGCGGGCCAACGAGCGCACGCCCGCCACGTAGTCGGGCAGCATCACGTCGTCGCAGCCCATCACCACGAAGTACTCGGCCTCCACCAGTTCCACGCATCGCCGGAAGTTTCCGTTGACACCCAGATTGGTCTCGTTGCGCAGGTAGTGGATGCGCGGATCGGCCACAGACGCCAGCCACGCGGCGGGCTCCGGGTCGGGATAGCAGTCGTCGATGACGACGAGCCGCAGGTCTCCGTCACTCTGGTCGAGCACGCTGGTGACCGCCTGCCGGAACTGGGCGACGTCGCCGTAGAACGGCATCATCACGTCGATCGGCACCCGACCAGGGTAGGTCATGGCGACAGTCCGCTCGGCTAGGGTTACCCGCATGACCTCCGGCGCCACCAGCAACGATGACGTGTGGCTGGTGATACCCGTTTTCAACGAGGCGCAGGTGATCCGGGATGTCGCGGCGAATGCGGCGAAGACCTTTCCCAACATCGTCTGCGTCGACGACGGCAGCCGCGACGATTCCGCCGCGCAGATCCGAGCGGCGGGAGTACGACTGGTACGGCATCCGGTCAATCTCGGTCAGGGTGCGGCCATCCAGACCGGCGTCGAGTATGCGCGCGCACAACCGGGAGCTCGGTATTTCGTCACCTTCGACGCCGACGGACAACATCGGGTCGACGACGTCGTCGCGATGATCGAGCGGCTGCGCACCGAGCCCGTCGACATCATCGTCGGCACCCGCTTCGCCGAGGGGCGCAGCGAGTCGGTGCCGCTGCTGCGACGAATGGCGTTGCGCACCATCGTCTTTCTCAGCCCACGAACACGACGCCTCGGACTGACCGACGCCCACAACGGATTACGCGCCTTCAACAAGACCGTGGCCGACGACCTCGACCTGGTGATGGCCGGGATGAGTCATGCCTCGGAGTTCGTGGCCCTCATCGACCATCACGGCTGGCGGGTGGCCGAGCAGCCCGTCACCATCTTGTACACCGACTACTCCCGGGCGAAGGGACAGTCCCTGATCAATGGCGTCAACATCGTCGCCGACGGACTGCTGCACCCGCGAATGAGGAAGTGAGCACCACATGATCTGGCTGCAGATCCTCGCCATCGTCGGGCTGGTGGTACTGGTGGCGTTCTTCGTCGTCAACCGCGGCACCGCTCGCGCCTCGGCGGGCGTGAAGATCCTGTTCGTGGTGTTTGTGGCATTCGGCCTGTACGCAATGCTTCGCCAGGACGACATCACCTGGCTCGCCAACAAGATCGGCATCCAACGTGGCCTCGACCTCGTGTTGTTCCTGTTGGTGATCGCCTTCGCGTTCACTACCGTGTCGACCTACCTACGATTCCGCGAGCTCGAGATCAAGTACGCGAGATTGGCGAGGGCGGTTGCCCTGCGCGACGCGGAGAATCAGCAGAAACCCTAGGCCGCCAAGTCTTGACACGGTAGTCGACCCCTTCGCGTCGAGAGAACCCCAAAAATCGCCGAGAGAACCCAGCTTCTCGCCGACGGCATCCGATTGTGGTGGGGCTGGGTTCTCTCGGCGATTTTTGGGGTTCTCTCGACTACCGTGTCAAGACTTGGGGAGGTTAGGTCGCGAGGGTGCGCAGGTAGGTGGTGACGTCGTCGTGGTTCGGGAGCAGGCCGGAGTCCCGAGCCTCCGACAAGCCCGGCGCGGCAGTGTCTTTCGCCGACAGCTCGTAGCTCAACGGGCTACCGTCACGAGCGGTGTTCGGCCACTCGATGCCCAGTTCCGCGTCGAGGGGGTTGATGCCGTGTTCGGCGCCCGGGTTGTAGCCGGTCGAACAGAGGTAGGTGACCGTCGAGCCGTCGGCGAGCGAGCAGAAGGCGTGACCGAGCCCTTCGGAAAGATACACCGCACGGCGGTCGACGTCGTCGAGCAGGACCGTGTCGTAGGTGCCGAAGGTCGGCGACCCGACCCGGATGTCGACGATGACGTCGAGAATCGCGCCCGACGGACAGGTCACGTACTTGGCCTGCCCGGGCGGGACGTCGGCGAAGTGCACACCACGCAGTACGCCCGCCGCCGACACCGAGAGGTTCACCTGGGCGAGGTCGAGCCGATGGCCGATCGCCTCGGCGAGCAGATCTGCCTTGAACACCTCCGCGAACAGACCGCGATCGTCTCCGTGCTGCACCGGGGTCAGTTCCCACGCCCCGTCGATCGCTAGTGGTCGCAACTTCATGTCAGAAGCCCTTTCCGCGGTCGAGTAGCTCCAGCAGGTAGCCGCCGTAGCCGGATTTGCGGAGTTTCTCGGCGCGTATCCGCAATTCGTCATCGTCGATGAAACCGCGTCGCCAGGCGATCTCTTCGGGCACCGCGATCTTGAGTCCCTGCCGCTGCTCGACGGTTCGGACGAAATTGCCGGCGTCGAGTAACGAGTCGAAGGTGCCGGTGTCGAGCCATGCGGTGCCGCGCGGCAACACCTGCACCGCCAGCCGCCCCTGCTCGAGGTAGTGCGCGTTGATGTCGGTGATCTCGTATTCACCGCGGGCGCTAGGGGCGAGGTTGCGCGCGATCTCGACCACGTCGTTGTCGTAGAAGTACAGGCCCGGCACCGCGTAGTTGGAACGCGGGTGCTGCGGCTTCTCCTGTAACGCCACCGCACGACCGCTTTCGTCGAAGTCCACCACCCCATACGCCGACGGGTCGGCCACCCAGTAGGCGAAAATGGCGCCGCCGTCCACGTTTTCGAATCCCTGTAGCTGACTGCCCAATCCCGGGCCGTAGAAGATGTTGTCTCCCAAGACCAGCGCGACCGACTCATCACCGATGTGATCGGCACCGAGCACGAATGCCTGTGCGAGTCCGTCGGGCGACGGTTGCGTCACGTACGTCAGGTTGATGCCGAATTGCTCACCGGTGCCCAGCAGCCCGCGGAATGCGGCGCTGTCGTGCGGCGTGGTGATGATCAGGATGTCGCGGATGCCGGCGAGCATCAACGTCGACAGCGGATAGTAGATCATCGGCTTGTCATAGACCGGCACCAATTGCTTACTGACGCCCTGGGTGATGGGGTGCAGGCGGGTGCCCGTGCCTCCGGCGAGGATGATGCCGCGCATAGCGCCCAGCCTAGGGCATGGCGCACACGTCCCACCCGGTCACCGCGCCCGACGGTACAGTGACGGTCGTCCAACGGAAGGGTCGAGTCATGCGGGTTCTGGTCACCGGGGGTGCCGGTTTCATCGGCGCCAATTTCGTGTTGCGCACGCTCGCGCAACGCCCCGACGTCGAGATCACCGTGCTCGACAAACTCACCTACGCCGCCAACCCGGCCACCCTGGAGTCGGTCGCCGACCGCATCGATCTGGTCGTCGGCGATGTCGCCGACGCCGCGCTGGTCGATCGGCTGGTCGCGGCCGCCGACGTGGTGGTGCATTTCGCCGCCGAATCCCACAACGACAACTCGCTGGCCGATCCGTCGTCGTTCGTGCAGACCAACCTCGTGGGCACGTTCGCCCTGTTGGAGGCCGTCCGCCGCCACGACGTGCGGTATCACCACATCAGCACCGACGAGGTGTACGGTGACCTCGATCTCGAGGACCCGACCCGGTTCACCGAGGCGACGGCCTACAATCCATCGAGCCCGTATTCCTCCACCAAGGCCGGCTCGGATCTGCTGGTGCGGGCATGGGTGCGGTCATTCGGTCTGCGGGCGACGATCTCCAACTGCTCCAACAACTACGGGCCCTATCAGCACGTCGAGAAGTTCATCCCGCGCCAGATCACCAACGTGCTCGCCGGAGTGCGGCCCAAACTGTATGGCGACGGCCTCAACGTGCGCGACTGGATTCACGTCGACGACCACAACGACGCGGTGTGGACCATCATCGAACGCGGTGAGATCGGCGAGACGTATCTGATCGGCGCCGACGGCGAGGTGAACAACCGCACCGTCGTCGAGACCATCCTGGAATTGCTAGGACAACCCGCAGACGCCTTCGACTTCGTCACCGACCGGCCCGGCCACGACCGCCGTTACGCCATCGACTCCACCCGGCTGCGCACCGAATTGGGTTGGCAGCCGCAATATCTGGACTTCCGATCCGGTTTGTCGGCGACCATCGACTGGTACCGCGCCAACCCTGACTGGTGGCAACCGCACAAGCAGGCCGTCGAAGCGAACTACGCGGGCACCGAGCGGGTCATCGGCTGAGGGTGGGCAGGGCTCACCCCAGCGGCACCACCCGGTCGAGGAAGTCCACCTGGTCGGCGACGACCTCCTCGAAGGCGTCGCCGACGTAGATGTCGAAGTGTCCCTCGGGATAGCGGATCAACTGCGTCGTCGGGCCCCGGTGGGCGTACCGCACCGTCTGCCGTGGTGGCGCGACACTGTCCTTGTCACAGACGCAGACCAACACCGGGCAGGTGAGCTCGGCGAGCGCGCGTCCTGGATGATGCAGCGCGATCTCCGGCACCACCCGCGCCGCGACCTCGTTGGTGAACGCCTGACCATCGGGTACCAGCGGGAGATACCCCGCGACCACATCGGGCGCCGTCATCAGCGCCGTATCGTGGGGCTCGCCTGCCAACCCCACCATCACCGGATCACGCCGCAGAAGCTTCGCCGCGAGGTCGGCGATGGCCCGCCCGGTCACCCGGACCGCCGTGGCCGGCTCCATCGCGAGCACCGACGCGGTGCCGCTGGTGAACGGGCATTGCGCGATCACCGCGGCGACATCGCCGTCGCGCGCGGCCGCCACCATCACGTGGCCGCCACCGAAGGAGGTGCCCCACAAGATCACTCGCCGGTTGTCCACCTCGGTGAGGCTGCGCGCGAACGCGATAGCCGCCGCCCAGTCCTGCAGCTGCCGGCGCACCGACAGCAGTTGCCGCGGCTGACCATCGCTGGCCCCGAAGTGTCGGTAGTCGAAGACCAGACAGGCATACCCGGCGTCGCAGAATCGCTCGGCGAAGGCATCGAGCCGCATCTCTTTGATGGCGCCGAGCCCGTGCGCCATCACGATGATCGGCGCGGGCCGGTCGGCCTCCGGGAGGTACAGCCACGCCCGACACGTCACACCTCTGGAACCGAACTCCACGTCTGCGCGCGCCATGCGCCGACGGTATCCGTTGGGCATGAGGCGGACAACACACAGACTCCCCCACGCTGCCTGCCAGCTGCGACGCATACGGTGGAGCCATGCGCGTACTCGTCAGCGGCGGCGCCGGCTACATCGGCTCGCACACCGTCATCCGTCTCGTCGAGGCCGGCCACGATGTGGTGGTGGTCGACGACTTCAGCAACGCCAAGCCGACCGTCGTGGGCCGGCTGGAGGCGTTGACCGGGCGCCCCATACCCGTGCATGCCATCGACCTGACGGACACCGACAAGACCGAGCACCTGTTCGCGCACGAGCAGATCGACGCGGTCATCCACTTCGCCGGCTTCAAGGCGGTCGGCGAGTCGGTGGCCAAGCCGCTGGCCTACTACCAGAACAATCTCGACAGCACCTTCTCCCTGCTACGCGCGATGGACCGCCACGATGTGCGGACACTGGTGTTCTCGTCGTCGGCGACGGTGTATGGCGCCGAACCCGAACTCCCGATGACCGAGGATCTGCCGACCTCGGCCACCAATCCGTACGGCTGGACCAAGGTGATGATCGAGCAGATCCTGTCCGATGTCGCGGCCAGCGATGACCGGTGGCGGATCGCCGCGTTGCGCTACTTCAACCCGGTGGGCGCCCATGCCAGCGGCGACATCGGCGAGGACCCCAGCGGTATCCCCAACAACCTGATGCCGTTCGTCGCGCAGGTGGCGGTGGGGCGACGCGAGCAGCTGTCGGTGTTCGGAGACGATTACGACACCGTCGACGGCACCGGTGTGCGCGACTACATCCACGTCGACGATCTCGCCGCGGGGCACGTGGCCGCCCTCGACACCGTGGGCAGCCGCGCCGAGCCGATGTCGGTGTGGAACCTGGGCACCGGACAGGGTGTGTCAGTGCTGCAGGTGATCAAGGCGTTCGAACGGGCCAGTGGCCGCCCGATCCCGTATGAGATCGCGCCGCGACGGGCCGGCGACATCGCCGCCTCATACGCCGATCCGGCCCGCGCCAACGCGGACTTGGGGTGGCGGGCCACCAAGACCATCGACGACATGTGCGCCGACACCTGGCGGTGGCAGTCGAAGAACCCGAACGGGTATCCCGACGCCTGAGTGCGTACTCAGCCGGCCGGCCGGTAGACCTGTTCGTTGACGCGATAGACGCTCACGTTGCCCTGCCGGAACACCTCGGTCAGTCCGGGTGCACCGGAGTTGCGCAGCGCCAGGAACGGGTCGCCCTGCACCCCGTTCTCCGGGTCGGGCACCCCGTTCTGGAACTCCCAATAGCTGGGCGGGCTGTCGATGACGTAGTGCACGTTCATGTCGCGCACGATGTCGTCGATGTAGGGGTCGGCGCCGATCTGGGAGACGCCCCAGAACAGGTCGCGCTGCCGTTGGGAGAAGTCGTTGGCCCGGTAGAACGGGAACATCGGGGTGACCCCGGTGACCGGATACAGCCAACCGGTGCCCTGATCGAGATTGTTGAGCACCAGCACGTCGTGAGCGTCGGGTTGCTCGGCCAACCATTGATAGGCGTCCAGATCGTCGGGCCCGATGTACTTGCCGCCACGTTCCTTCGACGCTATCTGCGCGTCGGCCGGGTAGCGCACCACCCCGGCGCCGGCGATCAATGCGATGAGCACGACCGCTACTGCGGGCAGCGCCCAACGAGCCGATCGCGGCGACGTCCGGTCACGTCCGGCCACCCAGCCGGCGACCGCCACCGCCGCAGCGCCCAGTGCGCACCCCACGGCAGCCGCGGAGAACATCGCCACCACAAAGGTCAGTCGATGGGGTGAGTTGTAAAAATAGCCACCGATGGCGCCCAGCGGATAGGACAGCACACCCAGCGAGACGACCGAGTTGGCGGTGACGAGCACGAACACCAGCCAGCCGGCCAGCCCCGCCCAGCACCGCATCCAGGCCAGGACCGCCAGACCGAGCACCGTGAGGACGATGAGCGCCCAGATCGGATAGTGCTTCTCCAGTGGAATGGTGCCGTTGAACGCGGCCTGCGCCAGACCGGACGACACCCCGACCCCTTCTTCGCGGAAGTCGAAGAAGGGTAGTTCGTTGGTGTCGGCGACCTTGATGGTGCCGTAGACGACCGGCGCGATCCCCACCACGGTGAGCAGCCCGGCGACGGCCAGCGTCGCCAGATCACGCAGCCGCCCGTACGCCGGGTGCCACAAACCCTCGAGCAGCAGCCACAGCACCACGATCACGCCGGCCAGGATCAGACCGGACGGATGGGTCGCGGTGACCCCGGCCATCGCCGCGGCGGCCGCCAATACTCGGCGCCGGTCGCGGACGGCACTGATCACCAGAATCGCGGCGATAGGCGCCATCGACACCCCCACCGCGTTGGGCACCGACGTAAGCTGCACCTCCACATAGGGCAGTGACGGGAACAACGCCGACGCCGCAGCCGCAGCCCCGGCCACCACCGCCGAGCGCGACGGGTCGAAGCGATGGCGGGCGAACCAGTAGGCCAGCGCGGCGGCCCCGAACGGAACGGTGATCGCCAACACCGCGGGCGAGTAGGTGTTGTAGAGCTCTACCGGGTCGGCGCCGGTGAGGGGGAAGAGGATGGCGCCCAGTGCATGCCAGGTGTTCGGGTAGTAGTTGAAGCCGTGGGTGTCATAGTTCATCAGTTCGCCCATGCGTAGCGCCGAACCGACCCCGGTCTCGTCGATCCAGCGCAGCGAACTGGCATGCCACAGGGAGTCCCACACCTGCGAGATGTTGCCCAGACCGGCAAAGGCGGTCGTGACGAGCGGCCGGATGCAGGTGATCGCGATGATGATCGCGCCGACACCGGCACCGGCGGCCAATGGCACTGCCGCACGCCATCCGAGCGGTGGGTCGTCGTCTGCGCGGTTCGGGGCGAACGTCGCGAAGCGGCGGGTGGCGAGCAGCGCCGCATACACCCATGCGAACAGCAGTGTGATCACCAGCGCGAGGAGCGCGGTGACGATGTTCCACTCGAACCCGATCGCCGAGTACAACACGGTGAACACGCTGACGACGGCGAAGGTGATCGGCGGGCCGGCGGCGATCGCCACCGGCCAGGGCAGCAACATGCGGCGTCCGACGAGGGCGCCGGGAACCACCAGCATCAGGGCCGTCACCACCGTGACCCATGCCCCCAGCATCATCGCCCGATTCCTCCCGTCGCCTGCGAACCGGAGATGAGGTTACCGGTCGGTCGTCCGGGGGATCTCGCACGCCGCGGCGCCGGGACGCTGCTGGAAGATCCGGCGGTCCGCCCGATGCCCGGCGACGACGATCGCCAGGCACACCAGCGCCGCGATGACCCCGACCCCGAACATCGCGGTGTAGGTGATCGCCGGGCGGTTCTCCGAGATCCAGGCGAGGATCACCGGCACGGCGAACCCGAGGTAAGTGACCGAGTAGAAGACCGCGGTCAGACCCGCCAGGTTGTGCGGTCCGGCGATGCGCTGCACCTCCAGCAGGCCCGCGATCATGGCCATCCCGTAACCGCAGCCCAGCACGATCGCGGCCAGCAGTGACACCCAGACGGCGAGGGTGTGTGCGGCAGCTGCCGCGAGGGCCATCCCCGCGGCGAGCACGATCAGCGCGAGGACCGGGCCGCGTGCACGGTCCGGGTCGTCGAGCCGACGTCCGAGTGACTGGATCCCGAACCCTGCGCCCAGGCCCAGCACGCAGCACAGCGCGGCGAACGCGATCGGCGCGCCGGCGGTCCGGGCCGACATCAGCGCCGGGATGACCGCGTAGGCCGACGCCGCGGCACCGAAGACCCACGGCGCGACCGGGACCACGACGAGCAGGAACCGCCGGTTGAGTACACCTGTGATGCGCAGATCGTCGGCGAGTCGGCCACGGTCGGTGCCCCGGTACCGGGTCTCCGGTGCGCCGGCCAATGCAACGAGGGCGATGCAGGCGAGTGCGATGTTGACCGCGTACGGCGTCACCGTCGGCCACGGCCCCCATTGCGCGAGCACACCCGCGATGCCCGCCCCGACCCCGAAGCCGGCGGTCAGGCTCATCGCCGCCCGACGCGCCCCGACGCCGGCGCGGTCGCCGTTGCGATGACTGATCTCCGCCAGCCAGCTGCCCCCGACCGCCATCGACAGGCCCAACGCGACTCCGCTGGCCACCCGGCCGACGCTGAGCAGGGCCAACGAGTGCGGTCCGAGTGCCAGCAGCAGCGACCCCAATCCGGCGAACACCGGCGCCGGCAGCATCAACGGCCGCCGGCCGTACCGGTCGGACAGTGGGCCGCCGATCAACAGCGCCGGGACGATGCCCAGCACATAGGTGAACAGCAGACTGTCGATGGCGACAGCCGACAACTCGCCTTGCTGGCGGTACATCACCAGCAGCGGCGTGAACTCGTTGCCACCCCACGCGGCGGTGAACAGTGCAGCCGCCACCGGCGTCCACGAACCGGGACGCGACGACGCGGGCTTCTCGACCGAGGTCTGGTCAGTCAGCGTCATGTCCGAGGACCGAGGTCGTGCACGGATGCCAGATGCGCGGCCAGTGCCGCGGCGTACGCATCGCTGTCGCCGTCGGCGACCGCGGTGAGCAGTTCGCGATGGTCGGCCAGGATGCGGGCGGCAACCGTGTCGTCGCGGCGCACGCTCGTGGTGGTCATCCTTCGGTGCCGTTCGCCGAGGCTGACGAAGAAGTCGGCGAGCAGCGGGTTGTCGCCGGCGGTGACAATCAGCTGATGGAACTCCGCGTCGATGCGGGCGAATTCTGCGATGTCGGCAGGGTCGGCCGCGCGGTGGGCGGCGAGATTGCGTTCCAGGCGCGCGGCGAGATCGGCGCGTCCGGTGGGGTCGCCGGCCAACGTGCGCACGGCGTGTTCCTCCAGCAGGATGCGCGCCTGCACCACGTCGCGGGCCTCTCGGTCGGCAACCGGAACCACCAGTGCGCCGCGCTTGGGGTACAGCCGCATCCAGCCCTCGGCCTCCAACCGCAGGAACGCTTCCCGCACCGGCGTGCGACTCACGTCACATTCTGTGGCGATGTCACCTTCGCTGATCAGCTCACCGCCGAGGATCTGGTTTGTGAGAATCTGGCCTTTGACCTCGCGATATACGCGTTCAGCTGCCGATTCACCGGTTGCGGACAACATAGATACAAGTTGTACCTTATCGACCCGATCGATCAATCGGGGGGCACCTTGATCGGCCTGTGGACACGGTGCGACACTGAGGCGGTTCCGCAGCCCGGCCACGAACGTGATCCGGGTCGCGACGGTTCGCCGTAGTGCCGAAGCGCACACGCTTCGCGCCACGGACCGGCAGTTGTAGGGGCGCCCCACCGTTGTGGCGCCACCGTAGAAACCCGCCGTTCGATGCGGGTGATCCAGGAGGAACAACCGTGGCCAGCACGGCAGACAACGCCCCCACCCACCGCACTGCGTTCAACGAGCCGTCGATCGCCGAGTTGCCGATCACCGACGAAGAGATCTTCATGGCGCACGTGGGCGGCAAACTCTCGGTGGAGTTGCGCGCGCCGATCGACACCCAGCGCGATCTGTCGATCGCCTACACCCCGGGCGTGGCCCAGGTGTCACGGGCGATCGACGACAAGGCCGAACTGGTGAATCAGTACACCTGGACCCAGCGTCTGGTGGCCGTGGTCTCCGACGGCTCGGCCGTCCTCGGCCTCGGTGACATCGGTCCGCGCGCATCGCTACCGGTGATGGAGGGCAAGTCGGCGCTGTTCCGGTCGTTCGCCGGACTCAACTCGATCCCGATCGTCCTCGACACCAAGGACCCCGACGAGATCGTCGAGACCCTCATCCGGCTGCGACCGAGCTTCGGCGCGGTGAACCTCGAGGACATCTCCGCTCCCCGCTGTTTCGAGATCGAACGGCGCGTCATCGAGGCGCTGGACTGCCCGGTGATGCACGACGACCAGCACGGCACCGCGATCGTCGTTCTGGCGGCACTCAAGGGTGCGATGGCTCTACAGGAACGCGATCTGCGCGACCTCAAGGTGGTCATCTCCGGTGCCGGTGCCGCCGGTGTGGCGTGCGCCAACATCCTCGAACACGCGGGGGTGAGCGATGTGGTGGTGCTCGACTCAAAGGGAATCGTCAGCTTTCACCGCGACGACCTCAACGAGATCAAGCAGGAACTCGCCGAACGCACCAACCCGCGCAGCCTGTCCGGCGGCGCCGCCGAGGCGCTGGACGGAGCCGACGTGTTCCTCGGTGTATCGGCCGGTCAGATCGACGAGAACGCCATCGCCTCGATGGCCGACAACGCGATCGTGTTCGCCCTGTCCAACCCCGATCCGGAGATCCACCCCGAGGTCGCGGCGAAGTACGCCGCGGTCGTGGCCACCGGCCGCAGCGACTTCCCGAATCAGATCAACAACGTGCTCGCGTTCCCGGGTGTCTTCGCCGGCGCGCTCGACGCCGGTGCGCGTCGCATCACCGAGCGGATGAAACTCGCTGCCGCAGAAGCGATCTTCTCGGTAGTCTCCGACGACCTGCGGGCCGACAAGATCGTGCCGAGCCCGCTCGACGACCGCGTCGCCCCGGCGGTCGCCAAGGCCGTCGCCGAGGCCGCCAAGGCCGAGGGCGTCGCCTAGCCCGGCCAGCCTGATCCTGTAGTACCAACGTGCGGAAAACCGCATGTTGGTACTACAAAACCGGGTCAGTCACTCCCGTCCGCGCCACGTGCACAGGCAGATCTCGTTGCCCTCGGGGTCGGCCAGCACCCACCATTCCGGCGCGAACTCGTCGGTGACCAGCCGACCACCGGCATCGAGGGCGGCAGCCATCCGCTCCTCCACCGCGTCGTGAGGGAGCCACAGGTCCACGTGGACGCGGTTGCGCTGCGACCTCGGTTCGTCCATCTGCTGAAACCACACCCCGGGGAGGATGCCCGCCGGGTCGGAGAGGTCGATTGACGTCTGCTCGGGCTCGTCGTCGTAGCCGAGGATGGCCTTCCAGAACGGGCGGACCTTGTCGACGTCGAGGACGTCGATCCCCAACTCGAAGCGTCCCGGCGGAGCGGCCGCCGGCTCCAGATCGAGGTCGGCCGCGATCGACGAGATCCGGTTGGCCAGCGCGACGTCGGCTTCGGTGAGTCGGTGCGCGCTGTGCGTGGTGAGCGCCAGATGCACTGACCCGTACCGCAGTTCCACGTCGGGATGGTGACCGGCCGCCTCGGCGGCCTCGATGATCCGTGCGACGAACTCGCCGCCGCGCACCATGTTCTTGGTCCGGAAGGCGGCGTAGACGGTGTCGGCCAAAACCCGCCACGGGTCCGAGAGCGCCTCGGTGGCCGCTGCCGCGCTGACTGGGGTTCCGCTGGATCCGGTCATGATTCGACCCTACGACTGCACCGCGCTCCTCGTGACCCGAATTCTCGGTACGCTCACGTCGTGCTCCTTCCGGCGCGAGTCGCCCACGGTGTGGCGGACGGCTCGGTAGACCTGGCCTTCCGTAGGTGGCAGGTGGCGCGAGTCCGCGCCGGGTCGACCTTCCTCAGCTCGGCCGGGCTGATCGAGATCAGGTCCGTGCGGAAGGTCTACGTCGAGGAGATCTCCGACGATGAGGCGCACCGCGCCGGATTCTCCAGCGCAGTGGCGGCGGTCGGGAAGCTCCGCCGCACCGACGACCCGGTCTTCCGGATCGAGCTGGGGTGGGCCGGACCCGACCCGCGGATCGCCTTGCGAGCCGACGACGACCTCTCCGACGACGACATCGCCGAGCTGCGTACCCGGTTGCAGCGACTCGACAATCGATCGTCACACGGCCCCTGGACACGGGCGACCCTGCAGCTGATCGCGCGTCGTCCAGCCGTCGTCTCGACCGACTTGGCAGCCGAATTGGGCAGGCCACGCGCAGATTTCAAACTCGATGTCCGCAAGCTGAAGAAACTCGGACTGACCCGCAGCCTCGACGTCGGCTACGAATTGTCCCCGCGCGGCCGCGCGGTGCTGACGGTGCTCGAGGGCACCCGGCCGGGCGGCGCATAGTCGTACCCAGCCCACCGCACCGCACCGCACCGCATCGCACCCCGTCCGTAAGCAGCATCCGCTTCACCGGCGGGCCCCGAAACCGGCCAACGCGTGTGGTCTCGCACCCAAACGGGTCCGCACCGGGGCCCGGTTTGGTCGCGCGCCACCGGCTCGCTAGACTCGTGGGCGCTGCCGCCGCGCAGCACGCCGCCCTAGCTCAGTCGGTAGAGCAATTCACTCGTAATGAATAGGTCAGGGGTTCGATTCCCCTGGGCGGCTCCATCTGGGATTCGGGAGAGGTTCCCTTGGCACTCGCTGGCGTCTGCTTACTCGCCCGACTATCGATCATCCGGACAACATCGCGCTCCCTATAGTGGAGTCGAGAGCATCGGTTCTTCGATAGAACGCACAGCGGCAAGGAGCGAGTGATGTCGGACTTCATCAACAAGATCAAAGAAGAAGCCAAGGCCTTCTCCGCCGCGGTCGACCAGGAGCTGACCGTCCTCGAGGGCGTCGACGGCTACGACCCGCTGCGCGACGAGGATGAGCGGTCCGACGACGACAACACCGCTGACGAAGCCGACACCCCCTCCGACGACACGGAGGGCGGCGGAACCCCCGTCAAGGAGTAGGCCCGCGTGGTCGCCCGTCGACTGCCCGACCTCGCGGCGCTCGACATCGTCGTCACCGTGGCACGCCTCGGCAGCATGGGGGCCGCCGCCCGTGACCTCGGGATCAGCCAGCAAGCGGTGAGTGCACGCGTACGTGGCGCGGAACGCGAACTCGGTGTCGAGATCTTCATCCGGTCGGCGGGTGGCGTCGACATCACCGCGAACGGGATGGCCGTCCTCGAATGGGCCAACGCCCTGGTGGAGCGGGGCGCCCAGTTCATGACCGGCGTGGACACACTCATCGACGCCCGCCATGCCACGCTCGTGGTGGCCGCTTCCAAGACCGTGGCCGAGTACCTGGTTCCCCGCTGGATCACCACACTCACCCATCAGAGCGACGTGAAGATCTCCGTGCGGCCGATGAACTCGGCCGACGTCATCGAGACCGTCCACCAGGACGAGGCCGATCTCGGATTCATCGAAAGTCCCGGCAGCATCGGCGATCTCACCGACACACTGGTGGCCCGCGACGAACTGGTGGTGGTGGTCGCACCCGGCCACCGGTGGTCGGACGGGCGGACCGTCGACATCGCCGAACTCGCTGCCACACCGCTGATCCAACGCGAACCCGGTTCCGGTACGCGCGTGACCTATGAAGCAGCTCTGCAGGATTCGGGCGTCAGCCCGACCGAACCGCTCATCGAACTACGGTCGGTTACCGCGATCCGGTCGTCGGTGCTGACCTCGTCGGGGGCCGCAGTGTTGTCACGGTTGTCGGTCGACGACGACATCGAGGCGGGGCGGCTGGTGCGGGTCGAGGTGGCCGGACTGCGCATGGTGCGGCCGCTGCGCGCGGTGTGGTCGTCCCACATCCGGTTGCGTGGTCCGGCCCGCGAGCTGCTCGACATCGCCCGCGCGCACGGCCGGCCAGCCTGAATCACCTCAGCGCTTGAGATCCGGGTTCTCCGCGTAGACCTCCTCGATCAGCGACATGTCGAAGATCTGCTCGGGCTTGATGGAATAGCCGGCCTTCTCCAGCGCGATGATGTTCTCCTCGATCAGGGCATCGGTCATCGTCAGCAAACCGTTGGCGTCGGTGTCCGGTGACACGACCAGACCGTTCTGGGCGATGGCCTCCTTGGTCTGTTCGCCTTCCTCGAGCCCGAGGTCGGCACCGTACTTGGTCACGGCCAGGCGCGCCGAACCGGCCGGGTCGGCGACGGCGTCGTACCAACCCTGGATATCGGCCTTCAGGAACGCCTTCACCTTGTCGCGCTCGTTGTCGATGGTCTCCTGGCGCACCACCAACGTCTCGGCGACGAGCGGCAGGTTGAAGTCGGCGAACAGGAAGTTGGCGTTGGGGAATCCGCTGGCCTCCAACGTGATCGGCTCGTTGGTGACGTAGCTGACCCATCCGTCGACGTCGCCGGTGGTCAGCGGCGTCGGATCGTACTGCACGGTGATCTTCTGCACGTCGGACTCGGTCATGCCGTTGGCGGTGAGCAACGCCGCGAAGACGTTCTCATTGGACGCCTGCACCCCGATCTTTTTGCCCTTCATCTCCTCCGGCGACAGGATCGGGCTCTCCGCCGACGACACGATGCAGAATGGGTTCTTCTGGAAGGTTGCCGCCACGGTCATCAATGCCGCCCCCTGCAGGATGACCGGCGCCGTCAATTGTGGCGCGGTCATGCCGATCCAGACCTTGTTCGACGTCAGCCCGGTCTCCACACCGGTACCGGCCCCACCACCGGTCAACAACTCCGGTGTCCCGAGCCCTTCGGCCTCGTAGTAACCGTTCTCCAATGCCCAGTATTCGCCGGCGAATTCGATGTTCTTCTGCCACGACAGCTGTACCTTCGGATTCATCGACGATGCACCTGAACCGCCGGAGTCGCTGCTGCCGCTACTGCAGGCGGCCAACACCCCGGTGGCGCCGAGCGCACCGATCGCACCGCCGGCAGTGAGCGAGTACCGCAGAAACGACCGCCGGTCGAAGGTGGCGCGTGACGACGTGTTGCTCATGTGTTCCCTTTCCGATGTCCCCCCGGTTGATCCGGAGATCACTTCTGTTCCATACCCATTCGGGTGAGTACCACGGTCTCGGCGACGCCGACGATCGCGTAGATGATGATCGAGGCGACCGTGATGACCAACACCGACGCCCACAGTTCGTCATAGGCGGCGGCGGGCAGCGCCTGCTGCAGTGTGGCACCCAGCCCCTTGTTGGTGCCCAACCATTCGGCGACTGTCGCCCCGACGATCGCTCCGGGCACCGAAACCTTTGCGGCACTGAACAACGACGGCACCGCTGCCGGTATGGCAGCCATCCGCAGTGCGGTCGCCGACGATCCGCCATACACCGTGATCACATCGTTGATCTGTCGCGGCGCATTCGCCAGCCCGGTCATGATCATCACCAGAGCCGGGAAGAACACCACGATGCCGCCCATCACCGCGACCACCGCGACACCGCGTCCCACGATCAACGTGATCAACGGCGTCATCGCCACCAACGGCACCGAACGCAGCAGCATGGCGATCGGCATGAACGTCTGCGCGGCGGGCCGCGACAGCACGAACAGCGCCGCGGTCGCGATGGCCGCGCTCATCCCGACGACGAAGCCGATCGCCGCGTCGGTCAACGTGATCCACAGGTTGTCCAGGATCTCCGCGCGCGCTTCAGCAGCATCCGGCGCGGTGAAGAGGTACTCGAACACATCCACCGGGGTACGGCCGATGATGGGGCCGATATCGGGGAACGCGAGCAGAAACAGCCACCAGATAACCAGGATCAGCACAAACGACAACAGCAACGATCCGAGGAAGCGGCCGATGCTCCACAGTCCGGTTGCCGTCACCGCAGGACCGCCAGACCGGCCGACCACCGCGTCGCGAACCGCGCCACCACGCTGATCGCCGCATAGGCGATGCCCGCGATCGCACCGCTGATCAGCGCGATCGCCCATACCGCGGGAATGTCGCCGCGCTGTTGGGCGACGATCATCGCCGGGCCCGCCCCGGTGTCGGGCATCGCCAGGAATTCGCCGAGCACCGCACCCAGCACGGCGGCAGGTGCTGCGATCTTCACCGCCGCAAGGGTGTTGGGCACTGCCGCGACCGACCGGACTCGCCACAGCTGGGTGGCGCGTCCCCCGCCGTACACCTTCACCAGGTCCAGGCTGCTCTGATGGGGTGAGCGCAGTCCGGTCAGCGTGCCGATCATCGTCGTGAAGAACACGGAGATCGCCGCGAGGAAGACGATCATCGTCTGCACCTCGGCGAAGGCGACCTGAATGATCGGCGCCACCGCGATGATCGGGGTGCAATACGAGATGATCGCGAGCTGCGTCGCCAAGCCTTCGATCGGCGGGATCAGCACCACCAGGACAGCGAGGCCGATGGCCAAGCCATTGCCCCACAGGAACCCTCGCGCGGCGAGCTCGACGGTCGACGAGAAGTTGTCGACATAGAACGCGGCGCCGGTGTCGACGATCGTCGAGATGACCTCGCCCGGTGTGGGTATCGTGCCGCTGAACCAGTCCAGCGCACCGGCGATCCACCACAGCGCGATCAACCCGAGCAGGCCGAGCAGCCCGGCGTACCAACGGTTGGCACTCCCGAGATCAGCCACGTGTGGCCTCGGCGGTCGCTCGCCTGCCGTCGTCGGCTCCGCCGAACAGCAAACCCGACAGATGATCGTGTATTTCGTGGAACTCGGGGGTGCGCATCATTTCCGGAACCCGCGGGCGCGGCAGGTCGATCGAGACCATCTCCACCACTTTGCCGGGGCGCGGGCTCATCACCGCCACCTCGTCGGACAGGAACACGGCTTCGGCGATGCCGTGGGTGACCATCAGCGTGGTCGCCGGTTTCTCGGTCCAGATCCGCAGCAGTTCGACGTTGAGTCGCTGCCGGGTCATGTCGTCGAGCGCACCGAACGGTTCGTCGAGCAGCAGCGCGGTGGGTTTGACGACCAACGCGCGGGCAATCGAGACACGTTGGCGCATGCCACCGGACAGGGTCGCCGGCTTGGACTTCTCGAAGCCCGACAGTCCGACGAGCTCGATGAGGTCGGCCACGAGGTCGTCGTCCACCGACATCCGGCTCACCTGCAGCGGCAGCTTGATGTTGGCCTCCACCGACCGCCACGGCAACAATGCCGAATCCTGGAAGGCGATACCCAACTCGTGGTTGCGTTGCAGGTCGGTTGGCGACTGGCCGTTCATCAACGCGGTGCCCGCGGTCGGTTCCTCGAGACCGGCCAGAATCCGCAGCACGGTCGACTTGCCGCAACCCGACGGCCCGAGCAGCGACAGGAACGAGCCCTCCGGCGTCGCGATCGACACATCGTCGAGCGCAGTCACCGTCGAGCTGCCCCGCAGGGCGCGTGTCGAGAAGGTCTTCGTCAGCCCGGAGATATTGATGCCGGTTCCCGGCGGCCGTGACGCGGCAGCACTCATGCAGCGAGACGTTAGGAGCCGGGTGTTGCTGGCTGATTACCGCTGAATTATCACTGTCCGCTTTCGGCTCGGTTCGCTGGGAGGGGGAATCTGATCACACCGGGTGTCAGACCCCTTAGAGTGGCATCCAGAGCACGAGGTGTGTGACACAGACAACGGGAGGCCGCCGAGCATGGCATCGATCCGCGATCATCTTCAGACCTTGACCGACACGGTCGGCGCGGTGCGCGTGCTGCAACGATCCGGCGCACTCGACCTCACCAAACCGCGCGAACTGGCGACCGCGGTCAAACGCAGCAAGACGCTCGGCGCGCCGGCGACGATCATGCTGCACGGCGCAGAAGAGCACCCCGACGCGCCGGCGCTGACCGACGAACGCGGCACACTCACCTTCGGTGAGCTCAACGACAACGCGAAGGCGCTGGCCAACGAACTCCTCGCGATCGGGCTCACCCCAGGCAGCGTCATCGGCGTGCTTGCCCGCGATCATCGCGGACTGCTCACCGTGCTGGCCGCCTCGGGTTTCGCAGGTGTGCGACTGGCGATGATGAACACCGGGTTCGGTAAGACCCAGTTCGCCGAGGTCGCCGAACGCGAAAGAGTCCAGGTGATGTTCTACGACGAAGAGTTCATCGACCTGCTCGACGGTCTGCCCGACAGCCTCCCGCGGTATCTGACCTGGGTCGACGGCGACCGGCCGATCCCCGAAGGGGTTCGCACACTCGACGCCGTCGTGGACGGCGGCAACACCTCCATGCCGCCCGAACCCGACGATGTCGGTGGGTTGGTCATCCTCACCAGCGGAACCACCGGACTCCCCAAAGGTGCCCAGCGCGGCCGATTCTCACCGTTCACCAGCGCCCTGCTACTCGACCGCATCCCGATCCCGCAGAACGGCACCGCGGTCATCGTCTCGCCGATCTTCCACTCCACCGGTTTCGCCCTGTGGGGTGTTGCGACCGCGCTTGGCAACAAGACGGTGGTGATGCGTCGCTTCGACGCCGAGAAGACTCTCGGCGCCATCGCCGACAATCGCGCCGACGTGCTGGTGGCGGTGCCGACCATGCTGCACCGGATGGTCGCGCTCGGTCCCGACGTGATCAAGAAGTACGACCTGTCGTCGTTGAAGATCATCGTCATCGCCGGTTCTGCACTCTCGCCGACCTTGTCGGAGGCTGTGCAGGATGCCTTCGGCGACGTCTTGTACAACCTGTACGGGTCCACCGAGGTCGCGATCGTATCGGTTGCGACGCCGAGTGAGCTGCGGCAGGCGCCCGGAACCGTCGGCCGTGCACCGGTGAGCAGCCATCTCGCGCTCTACGACGACAACGATCAGCGGATCACCGCGTCCAACGTGCGCGGCCGGCTGTTCGTGAAGAACGGCGCGCCGTTCGAGGGCTACACCGACGGGCGCAACAAGCAGGTCATCGACGGTTACATGTCGACCGGTGACATGGCGCGGTTCGACGACAACGGCCTGATGTTCATCGAGGGTCGCGACGACGACATGATCGTGTCCGGCGGCGAGAACGTCTACCCGCTCGAGGTGGAGAACCTACTCGCCGAGCATCCCGATGTCGCCGACGTCGCGGTGGTGGGCGTCGAGGACGACGAGTTCGGAACCCGCCTGCGCGCGTTCATCGTTCGCGCCGAGGGCGCCGACCCCCAGATCGACGATCTGAAGCTGCACGTGAAGTCGAACCTGGCGCGCTACAAGGTGCCCCGCGACGTCGTGTTCGTCGAAGATCTCCCGCGCAACGCCACCGGCAAGCTGGTCCGCCGGAATCTGCCGACGGGTCCGCTCGCCTGAGTGACCGGGCCGACATCAGCGGCCGGCGTCGACCCGACGCCGGTCGTTGAGTGCCAGTCCGATCGTCGCGACCATCGCGTCGACCGCGAACTTCGGTTTCACGTTGACGTCGAGTGCGGTCCGGCAGTCCAGCACGGCCTCCACACAGCGCAGCAGCTGCTCCGGCGCCGCGTAACCGGCCATCGGTACCGCGATGTCGTCGGTCTTGTCCGGATGCATCGCGGCAACCTGCGCACCCACCGAGATGACCAGCGCATCCCGGAACAGTGCCGCCAGATCGACGAGCGCGCGGTCGAGCATGTCGCGCTGAACCCGGGTGGAGCGCGACTTCTGGCGTTTCTCCAACTCTTTGAGCGCACCGGCGGTACCCCGCGGCGGACGGGCGGTGCCCTTGCCGGTGCCGCCGGCGCCCAGCGCGGTCTTCATCTCCTCGGTCTCGGACTCGTCGAGTTCGGCACTGATCGCCTTGGCCGCATCCTCGGCCGAACGCACCAACGCCTCGGCCGCCGCATACGCGGTCGAATCGCGGGCGGCCGCTCGGGCCAGGCCCAACGCCTTCTCGCGCTGTGCACGCGCTTCGTCGTCTGTGGCCAGACGCTTGGCGCGGCCCACGTGGCCGCCGCACACCCCCGCCGCCCACGCGGCGCGTTGCGGATCAATGCCGTCGCGATCGATCAGCACCCGCTCGATGTCGGCTACCGCCGGGGTGCCCAACGCGATGTGCCGGCACCGCGACCGCAGGGTCACCGAGATGTCGTCGGGGTCGACCGACGGCGCGCACAGCAGGAACACCGTCCGCGAGGGCGGCTCCTCGACCGCCTTGAGCAGCGCGTTGGCGGCTTGCTCGGTGAGTCGGTCGGCATCCTCGACGATCACGATCTGCCAGCGTCCGGTCCCGGGCCGCCGGGCGGCCGCCTGGACCACGTCCCGGGCCTCGAGCACCGACAGGCTCAGGCCCTGCGGAACCACGTGGCGCACGTCGGCGTGTGTCTGCGCCATCACCGTCACACAGGCACGACATTCGCCGCAGCCCACATCACCGACGTCGGGCGACTGGCACTGCAGGGCCGCGGCGAAACAGGTCGCTGCCACCGACCGTCCGCTGCCAGGCGGCCCGGTGAACAGCCACGCGTGCGTCATCGAGGCCCGCACGGCCCCAGCCATCGTGTCGCGGTTGGGGTCGTCGGACGGCGCGAACATGGAAACAGCCCCGGCATCGCCCTCGTCAAGACGCGCCGCCACCCCGCGGGCAGCCCGGGCAGCAGACCGCAGTTCGTCGGCAATCGGTGCCTGGCCGATCATCCGGTCGAAGACATTTGTCACAGTGCCAGCGTAATGCGCAGTTCAGACACGTCCCCGAGACCCACGCGTGTTTAACAACTGCAAGCAGCCCGCTACCTTTGAAGCGTGATCAAACGTCGGTCTCGGTGGTCAAAGGGCCTGCATCTGGCCCGTTGGCTGGTGCATACCCCGTGGCCGATCCTTGCGCTGGACATGCTGCGCGCAAACGTCGTCGGCGCCCTGTTCACCTTCGCGTTCCTCCGGTTCGGGATGCCACTGGAGGATTCCTACAGCCTCGACGAGATCACCGCGCTCAATCAGGTGATCTTCGCGATCTACCTGGTGGTCGCGATGTTGGTGGGTGGGTTCCTCAGCATCCAGCTGTCCTTGCCGGTGTTGATCTGGCATCGGCGGCGCACCCGCCTGGACAACGCGAACGCGCGGCGCCGGGCGCTGAAGCTGCCGTATGTGCTGTCGGTGGTCAACCTCGGGCTGTGGACGGTCGGCGGCGTGCTGTTCACGATGGTGAATTTCTCCGTCTCGCACAAGAATGCGTTCATCGTGGCGATGGCCAGCGCGGTCGGCGCGCTGGTGACCTGTGTGCTCTCCTACCTGCAGGCCGAGAAGGTGCTGCGACCCATCACCGTCGCGGCGATGGCCAACGAACCCGACGCGGCCGTGGCCCCGAGCGTGACCGCCCGCATCGCGGTGTTCTGGGTGGTCAGCGTGGTCGCCCCGCTGGCGGTCATCATCGGGTTGATCATCCTGCAGCGTCTGGGCTGGATCGAGACCGACCCGGAGGGACTGCAGCGCCCCATCCTCTGGATGTCGGGCGCGGCGCTGGCGTTCAGCGTCATCGCCATCGTGCGTGTGGTTGCGGCCATCAACGACCCGATCAAGCAGCTACGCAAGGCGCAGAGCGAGGTCTCGGCCGGCAATCTGAACGTCGCCGTCAAGATCTACGACGGCAGCGACCTGGGACTGTTGCAGGCCGGCTTCAACGACATGGTGTCGGATCTGCGGGAGCGCCAGGAGCTGCGCAACCTGTTCGGCCGCTACGTCGGCGAGGATGTGGCCCGCCGCGCCATCGAGACCGGAACCGAACTCGGCGGCGAGGAACGCTACGTCGGCGTGCTTTTCGTCGACATCGTCGGGTCGACGCGGCTCGCGGTCAACCGGCCGCCGCGAGAAGTGGTCAACCTGCTCAACGAGTTCTTCCGGGTGGTGGTCGCCGTGGTGGGTCGCCACGGAGGCTTCGTCAACAAATTCCAGGGTGATGCGGCGCTCGCCATCTTCGGCGCACCACTGGATCTCGACGACTTCGCGGGTCGCGCGCTGGCATCGGCACGCGAACTGCGCACCGAGCTCTATCGCACGCTCGGCGACACCGACATCGGTATCGGGGTGTCGGCCGGTAAGGCCATCGCCGGCCACATCGGTTCCGAGCAGCGGCTGGAGTACACGGTGATCGGCGACCCGGTGAACGAGGCGGCGCGACTGACCGAGCTCGCCAAGGACGAACCCACCCGGGTACTCGGGTCCGCGCGCGCGGTGTTCCTGGCCTCGCAGACCGAAGCCGAACACTGGGATATCGGTGAGGGTGTGGAGCTGCGTGGACGCGGGATAGAGACCCTGCTCGCGCGGCCGCTGTTGGAGCCGGTGGACATCTGACGGGCGCGGAGGGGGTCCGTGTGGGGTCTCGATACGCTCCTCGCCTAGCGGCTCGGAGCTACTCGACCACCGACTGGTGGCGCCACCCGGCGGCGCAGTGGACCGACGGATTTCGTCGCCCCGCCGCTGATCGAGTAGCCGCGAACGGAGTGAGTCGGCGTATCGAGATCCTCGGATCGAGTAGCGTGCGAGCCGTTAGGCGAGCAGGCGTATCTCTAATAGGTCTAGCTGGTCGAGATCCTCGGATCGAGTAGCGTGCGAGCCGTTAGGCGAGCAGGCGTATCGAGATCAGTCCGCCGACTTCTTCGCCGTACTCTTCTTTGCCGCAGTCTTTTTCGCGGTTGCCTTCTTGGCCGCAGTCTTTTTGGCGGTCTTCTTGGCCGGAGCCTTCTTGGCGGCCTTCTTCGCCGACTTCTTGGCCGGCCCACGGGCACGACGATCCGCCAACAACTCCATCGCCCGTTCCGGCGTGATGGAGTCGACCTCGTCCCCCTTACGCAGGCTCGCATTGGTTTCGCCGTCGGTCACGTACGGCCCGAAGCGGCCGTCCTTGATGACCATCGGCTTGTCCGACACCGAGTCGTTTTTGCCGAGTTCCCGTAGCGGCGGCGCGGCCGCCTGCCGACCCCGACGCTTGGGTTCGGAGTAGATCTTGAGCGCCTCTTCCAGGGTGATGCCGAAGATCTGGTCCTCACTGGTCAGCGACCGAGAGTCGGTGCCCTTCTTCAGGTATGGGCCATAGCGACCGTTCTGCGCGGTGATCTCGTCACCGGATTCCGGGTCCACACCGACGACACGCGGCAAAGACAACAGCTTCAATGCGTCGTCAAGGGTCACCGTCGAGATGTCCATCGACTTGAACAGCGACCCGGTGCGCGGCTTCGGGCCGGCTTTCTTCGCTGCCTTCTTGGCCGTCTTCTTGGCGGTCTTGGCCGCGGTTTTGGTCGCGCCACCCGACGTGTCGTCGAGCGGCACAACATCCCCGTCACCACCGGTGGCGCCGCCGGCCCCACCGTCACGTGGCGTCGGACCCGCCGGCA
Source organism: Gordonia sp. Z-3 (assembly GCF_036233855.1). Taxonomy (NCBI): domain Bacteria; kingdom Bacillati; phylum Actinomycetota; class Actinomycetes; order Mycobacteriales; family Gordoniaceae; genus Gordonia; species Gordonia sp. Z-3. Next base: position 111,991 of record NZ_JAZARS010000016.1, on the reverse strand, counting down.
CCGTGGCGGGCGCCTTACCGTCGTCGTCACCATCGTCGTCCGACGGCAGGATCTCGGTCACATACGGACCGAATCGTCCTTCCTTGGCGACGATCTCGTTTCCGGTGAGCGGATCGTTGCCCAACGACCGACCCTCCTGCGGAGTCGCGAACAGCTTCTCCGCGACCGCCAAGGTCAACTCGTCGGGCGTGATGTCGGCCGGGAGGTTGGCGCGCTTGAGATCCGGTTCGGCATCCGGCCCCGCGACGTTGCGTTCGAGATAGGGTCCGTATCGGCCGACCCGCACGAAGATCGGCCGGCCCTCGTCGTCGTCGAACAACCGGATCGAATTGACCTCGCGGGCATCGATCTCTTCGAGATTCACACCGACGAGCTTCTTGAGGCCACCGTACTTGGCGACCTCCGACTTGGCCGTCTCCGACTCTGCTTCGGCGTCGCCGAAATAGAAGTCGGTCAGCCAGCTGGTGCGGTTGGCCTGGCCGGCGGCGATCTGGTCCAGGTCGTCCTCGAGGGTGGCGGTGAAGTCGTAATCCACCAGACTCTCGAAGTAGGCCTCCAGGAGGCCGACGACGGCGAACGCGATCCACGACGGGACCAGCGCGTTACCCTTTTTCACCACGTAGCCGCGGTCTTGAATGGTGCCGATGATCGACGCATACGTCGACGGACGTCCGATGCCGAGCTCCTCGAGCACCTTGACCAATGACGCCTCGGTGAACCGCGCCGGCGGATTGGTGGAGTGACCGTCGGCGTCGAGTTCGGTTGCCGTCAGCGCCTGCCCCTCGGTGAGGTTGGGCAGCCGGTTCTCGGCGTCGTCGGCCTGACCACCGGCGAGTTCGTCGACGGTCTCGACATAGGCCGAGAGGAAACCGGGGAAGGTGATGGTGCGTCCCGAAGCGGCGAAAGTGCAGCGTTCGCCGGAGGTGGCGGTGCCGCTGATCCGCAGGCTCATCGTGGTGCCCTTGGCGTCGGCCATCTGCGAGGCGACGGTGCGCTGCCAGATCAGCTCGTAGAGCCGGAACTCGTCGGCCTCGAGTTGCCCACCGACCTGTCCGGGCGTGCGGAATGTCTCGCCGGCCGGGCGGATCGCCTCATGGGCTTCCTGCGCGTTCTTGACCTTGCGGTTGTACTGCCGCGGTGTCGGATGGACGAACGACTCGCCGTACAGCTCCCGCGCCTGGCTGCGCGCGGCGTTGATTGCCGACTCGCTCAACGACGTCGAGTCGGTACGCATGTAGGTGATGTAGCCGTTCTCGTAGAGCCGCTGCGCGATGCGCATGGTGCGGTCCGACGAGAAGCGCAGCTTGCGGCCGGCCTCCTGCTGCAGGGTCGAGGTCATGAACGGGGCGTACGGACGCCGGGTATACGGCTTCTCCTCCACCGACGTCACGGTCATATCGGCACCGTCGAGGGCGGTAGCCAGGCTCGTGGCGCGCTCACCGTCGAGCACCAGCACGCCGTCGGCCTTCTTGAGCGCTCCGCGCGCATCGAAATCTCGGCCGGTGGCGACCTTGGCGTCATCCACCGACACCAGCCGCGACGTGAACGTGCGCGGCGTCGACGAACTCTCCGCACCGACGTCCATGGTCGCCGCGATGTCCCAGTACTCGGCGGAGACAAAGGCCATCCGCTCGCGTTCACGGTCGACGATGATGCGGGTGGCCACCGACTGCACGCGGCCCGCCGACAGCTTCGGCATGACCTTCTTCCACAGCACCGGCGACACCTCGTAGCCGTACAGGCGGTCGAGGATGCGGCGGGTCTCCTGTGCGTCGACGAGGTCGATGTCGAGGTCGCGGGGGTTCTCGGCGGCGGCCCGGATGGCTGACTCGGTGATCTCGTGGAACACCATCCGCTTGACCGGGATCTTCGGCTTGAGCGTCTCCAGCAGATGCCAGGCGATCGCCTCCCCCTCGCGGTCACCGTCGGTGGCGAGGTAGAGCTCGTCGACATCCTTCATCAGCGACTTGAGTTCGGTGACCGTCGACTTCTTGTCGGCCGAGACCACGTAGAGCGGCTCGAAGTTGTCGTCGACGTTGACACCGAGACGCGCCCAGGGCTGACCCTTGTACTTGGCGGGGACGTCGGCGGCGCCGCGCGGCAGGTCGCGGATGTGGCCGCGGGAGGACTCCACGACATAGTTCGCTCCCAGGTACCCCGCGATCTTGCGGGCCTTTGTCGGCGACTCGACGATGACCAGTCGTCGGGTCGAGCTCCCCTTGGTGGGAGTTGCGGTGCTGGAATCGGCCACCGGGCGTCCTTTACTTCGCATTCGCTGATGTCGTCCGCGCCAACGGCCTCGTCACACGCACGACACTCGATCAGGTTTGTACCTTATATATAGCGTCGTCTGCACACTCGGATTCCCGTCGGCAAACCCCCAGTGTGGCAAATTACGGCGCCGCGGCCGCATAATTCCTGGTCAGAGCAATATGCAAGGAATTTTGCGGCCTCGGGTGGGTCGGCGGCATCACAGACCGTCGACATGCGGCCAATGCACGGCGGCGTCGGGCACCGCAGGGGGATCCCCGATGTACTCCAGGAGGTGGCCGAGTCGCCGTTTGCCGGCGATGCGCAGGGCGTGCGACAGCCCCCGGCCGACCAGGGTGGGGGCCACGCCGACCCGCATCAGGGCGGTCGCCAGGGCGGGATGCGTGTCGGGGGCGTGGCTGTCGAGACCCAGCATGAATCGGTCGCCGTCGCGTTCGCCGGCGGCGAGAGTCCACAGCCGCAGGGCACGCGGTGACGGCACCCAGCCCGACGGCATCGCCTTGACCGCACCCGACGACCACCGGCGATGCAGGTCGTCGAGATCATGGCAGGGTTGCGTCCGCGCGATCGGATTGCCCTCATCGGAGATGACGACCTCGGCATCCACCCCGGTCGCGGACATCTCCTCGACGAGCGCGTCGGCGCGCCAGCGTTGCGCCACCACGACCGAGATCCGCGTACCGCCGTCGGATCGGACCGCTTGTCCGTGCGCGGCGAGCAGACCCGACAGATCCTCGTACGCGGGTTGGTCGATCTGCGCGGAGAAGAACGACAACTGGCCCACACACCGAGATTACTGCCTGACCGGCCGCGTGCAGCGTCACGCATCGCGCCGGACACGGATCACCACCGGTCGGCCAAGGCCACAAAAGAGTCGCTCCCGACCACCGTTACGGTGACCGGGAGCGACTTCGCTCAAGCTTTCGCAGCTTGCAGGAGGTGACTCCTAGACGGCGCGGACGCCAGTGGCCTGCGGGCCCTTGGTTCCCTGGCCGACCTCGAACTCGACCCGCTGGTTCTCCTCGAGGGTGCGGAATCCCGAGCCCTGGATCTCGGAGTAGTGGACGAACACGTCATCGGACCCCTCGTCAGGCGCGATGAAGCCGAAGCCCTTTTCCGCGTTGAACCACTTCACAGTTCCCTGTGCCATTACTGCAATCCTTTACATACATTCCAACAGACGCGACACGATGGGTCTCGTGTCGTGGCCGGTCCCGACCGCCATACCTCGATAGTTCCCCACGGAAGAATCCCCGAAAACCTGCCTCAGTACCACGGTCACAACACGATCTCGGGAGATCACCGGGGTCCCGGCGGCTCACGAAAGCTGCGACCGCCCATAAGTCAATCACGTTCACGGCGCGCGCGATAGTCACCCCGATCAACCAGATTCCAAACCTGCCGATTTTCGCGGTCCCGACATCCGTCGGTAACATGGGAGATCCGTGTCGAACCACGACACAGCACAATCGAACTCTCCAGGCAATGCACACTCCCACATTCGGGTCCGAGCTGCTCCGACGCAGCACGGCCGGCACCGACCCGTCCACCTCTCCGATCACACACATGTCGGTGATCGGCTCGCGCGCAGCCACTTTCGCCGACTGGCCGGAGTGGGTTCCGGCCGATCTCGTGGCCGCATTCGGTGCCGACGGAATCGATAAACCGTGGGTGCATCAAGTGGCGGCTGCCGAACATGCATTTAACGGAAAACACGTGGCCCTGTGCACCGGCACGGCCTCCGGGAAATCGTTGGCGTATCAGCTACCCATTGTGAGCACGCTGTTGAAGGATCCGAATGCGACAGCGTTGTATCTTTCACCGACGAAGGCTCTCGGTGCCGACCAGATCCGTTCGGTCACATCACTGCTCAGTGCGGCCGGCGACAGTCGTCGCGGAGCGGCGACAGGTGTTCAACGCCAGTTCACACATCTGCAACCGTGCGCCTACGACGGTGACACCGACGTGGAGCTACGCCAGTGGGCGCGTGCACACTCCCGGTGGATCTTCACCAACCCGGACATGCTGCACATCGGTATCTTGTCCGGTCACGCGCGATGGCGACACTTCTTTCGGCATCTGCGCTACATCGTCGTCGACGAGGCTCACCATTACCGCGGGGTGTTCGGCTCGCACACCGCGTTGGTCCTGCGCCGACTCCTGCGGATCGCGCGCTCGGCCGGTGGTGATCCGGTGGTCATCGCCACCAGCGCGACGATGGCCAAGCCGGCCGAGGCGCTGACGCGGCTCATCGGCGAACCCGCCGTCGCGGTGACCGAGGATGCCTCACCGCGCGGCGAACGGACAGTTGCGCTGTGGGAGCCGGATTTTCTGCCCGCGGTGACGGGTGAGAACGGCGCACCGATCCGACGTTCGGCCGGTTCCGAATCGGCTCGACTGCTCGCGGATTTCGTTGTCGAGGGAGCGCGGACGCTGTGTTTTCAGCGCAGCCGGCGCGGGGTCGAGCTGACCTCACGACAGGCCCGGCATCTGCTGGCGCAGAGCGCTCCTGAGCTCGTCGACCGGGTGGCCGCCTACCGCGCCGGGTATCTCGCCGACGATCGGCGGCGACTCGAACGAGCCATCTCCGACGGTGAACTGGTGGGGGTGGCCACGACCAACGCGCTGGAGTTGGGCGTCGACATCAGCGGTCTGGATGCGGTCATCGTGGGCGGTTACCCGGGCACTGTTGCGTCCTTCTGGCAGCAGGCCGGACGCGCTGGGCGCCAACGCACTTCCGGAGACTCGCTGGTGGTGCTGGTGGCCCGCGACGACCCGCTCGACACCTACCTCGTGCACCATCCCGAGGCCTTGCTCGGGCGGCCGGTCGAGGCAACCGTCACCGATCCCACCAATCCGTACATCCTCAAACCCCACCTGCTGTGTGCTGCTGCCGAACTCCCGCTGCGCGAGAACGAGATCGCCGCCTGGGACGCCACCGACGCGGTCGCCGAACTGACTGCCGAGGGAAAACTCAAGAGACGCAAGGCCGGGTGGTATGTCGCCGCAGGCATCGAGCCGCATGCCGACATCGACATCCGAGGCGGCATCGGCGGTCAGGTGCTGATCGTCGACACCACCACCTCGCAGTTGCTAGGCACCGTCGACTCCGGTCGCGCGATGTCGACGGTGCATCCCGGCGCCCTGCACATCCATCAGGGCGAGTCATTTGTGGTCGACGAACTCGACCTCGACGACGGTCTGGCGCTGGCACATCCCGAGGAGCCGGACTGGACCACGTCGGCCCGCGAACTCACCGACGTCTCCATCACCGACGTGGTGGACCGGCGCGACTGCGGGGACCTCACCGTCTCCCTCGTGGAGGTGGACGTGACCCATCAGGTGGTGGGGTATCTGCGCACGCTGCTGTCCGGTGAGGTGCTCGATGCGGTGGAACTCGACATGCCCGCCCAGACGCTGAGCACCCGCGCCGTCATGTACACGCTGACCCCGGAGTCGCTGGAGGGCGCCGGGGTGACAGTCGGCGATTTCCCGGGCGCACTGCATGCGGCCGAGCATGCCGCCATCGGCTTGTTGCCGCTGGTCGCCTCCTGCGATCGGTGGGACATAGGCGGCCTGTCGACCAACCAGCACCCCGACACCGGCCTGCCGACCGTGTTCGTCTACGACGGATACATGGGTGGTGCCGGTTTCGCCGATCGCGGCTTCACCACCTTCGACACCTGGATCGCCGCCACCCGCGACGCGGTGGCGAGTTGCCGATGCGAGAGCGGCTGTCCTTCGTGTGTGCAGTCCCCCAAGTGCGGCAACGGTAACGATCCGCTCGACAAAGATGGCGCGATCAAGGTGCTGACGCTGTTGTGTCGGAGATACTCGAAGGATGACTGACGATCGCGCAGGCGGACGCGAACATGCGGCCCGCACGATCACCTCGGTGCGCCCGGCGTGGTTCTTGTTGGCACGTCCGACCCAGAATGTCGACGAACTGCCCGCCACCATCGGCGAACGCGACGTGTTCTTCGACGACGAGGCCGCGATGGACGCTCTCGACCTGCATTACGCGTGGTGTGCGGCCCAGCGCGGTGGGTACCACGCGACGGTGGTCCGCAGCGCACATTGGTATCTGCAGAGCGCGATGATCGGGCCCCAGGTGGACCCGGGACTCGGCGATGTCTACGTCGCGCTCACCGACGGCTCCGGTGGCCGGCGCGCGGTCGGTGGCGGCTTCCTCACCGAGGGGGAACTCATTCACTGGACCTCGTTCGTGCGGGCCACAACCCGATTCATGCCCGACGCCCCTGCGGTTCCCGTCTTCGAACTGGCACACCTCGGTGACGACAACGTCGACTTCGGCCACATCTGGTTCGCGCCACTGCAGTCGCGTCGGGTGCACCCGCAGCGGATCGTGATCCCCGACGAGCACTGATCGTGCACCTGCCGGTGCGGTTCAGGGCCCGGCGCGGGCCGACGCCACCGCCTCCCGAACCCCGAACGGCCCGAGACGCACCGGTACCGCAACCGTGAGCACCACATCGATACCGTCGACCTCGCACCGCGCGATCCGCCCGCCGACACGCTGCGCCTCGGCTATCTCGATGGCGGCCGAGCACGGGTCCGGCGCGGCCAACACGTGCTGCTGTGCAGCGGCGAGCGCCGCCAGATCCGCGGTCGACTGCGCGCGATGACGCGCCACCACTGCCCCACCGACGTAGAGCATCGCGACGGCCACCGCAGCCAGCGCCGCAACCGCGAAAGCACCCAGCAGCGTTGCGAAACCGCGGTCATCAGCCCACCAACGCATCACGGCGCTCGCTGTCTTCGGGGATGTCCCCGAACTGCGTGACCCCGGACTGCTTGACCCTGGAGTCGGCGCCGAGGGACTCCTTCGCTGCGACGGCCCTCGCAGACAGCTCCACCAGCGGTAGCAACGGCACGTTGTCGCGTACCTCGGCGACGATCTGTGTGCCACTGTCGCGCAGTGAGACCCGCGCGTCCTGCCCGGCGATGGAGACCGCCGTCGAGAGCGCCGACGTATCGCCGATCGCGGCCAACCTGGCCGCCTCCCGCGCCGCGTCGGTGCACCGGATCTGCGCACCCGCCGCCGCCACCACGCCGACACCGATCACCACGGCGGAGACGATCGCAGCGATCGCGTATGCACCCTCGACCGTGACCATGCCGCGATCATCGGCGATCGCCAACCGGATCGCGGTGATGCTCCGTCGCACCATGTGCACGGTGACCTCAGCCGACCGACGTGTTGAGCGCCTTGCCGATGATGCCGGTCAGGCCGCTGACGATGTTGTCGCCGGTCACCACCGTGTAGAGAATCGCTCCGAATGCCGCCGCAGCAATGGTCCCGATCGCGTACTCGGCAGTACTCATGCCCTCGTCGTCGGTGATCAGCCGCAGCACCTCCGCGGAAAGACGCTCGACGGGTCGGCGAAACATATTGTCGGTCATCAGGTTGCCCCTCCTGGGACGCCGGGTGCGTCCTCTGGTTCTTTGGACGCACCAGAGCCCGATTTGGATCCATCGGACTTGGAGAAACCCCGGGGGACCACCCGCCCGGTGACGAGAACCGGTGCGCCATCGCCTCATCACCCACCCAGGACGGAGCCGGCGAGACCGAGGACCACGGGCACGATGCCCAGGCACACGAACGCCGGCAGAAAACACAGCCCCAGCGGGGCACTGATCGCGACACCGGCTCGCTCGGTGGCCGCAGTGGCCTGGTCGTGGGCGTCGCGGCGCACACCGTCGGCGAGTTCGGTCAATCCGCCGGCCAGCGACGATCCGGCTCGCGCCGAGCGCCGCGCCAGGGTGGCCACAGCGTCGAAATGTTCCGAGGTGGTTTCCCCCGGACCTGGCGCGCCCTTGGTGGTATCGGTCCCCGGCACAGGTCGACTACGGCGCCAGGCATGGTCGGCATCGGCCCCGAGAGCCAGCAGTTCGGCGGACACCGACAGCGGTCGCGCCAGGCCCGGGGGCGCCGAATCGGCGACAACCGCCGCAGCTGCTCCGACCGGAAGACCGGCACGCAGGCACACCGCGAAGAGGTCCAGGGACGCGGCGACCCCGAACGGGTCATCGCGAGCATCACTCGCCCGGACCGGCCGCGCGGCGGGTTGCTGCCCGGCGACCCGCCGCAACGCCCAGTCCGGACCAGGCCAGCACCAGACCGCGGCAGCCACGAACAGGGTGGAGATCAGCGCGGCGGCGACGCTCAACGTCGGGCCGCCCGTTCGGTGATGCGCTGTGCCCACACCCATCCGGCCATCGAGAGGGCCGTGCCGACGATCAGCAGGACGCCGCCGGGGCCTCCTCCCAACAGCACCGCCAGCGGGTTCGCCCCCATCAGCTGTCCGAGGAACACACCGATCACCGGCAAACCGGCGAGTACCGCGGCGGTCGCTCGCGGGCCGGCCAGGCCGGCGTGGGTGCGGGCCGCGAACTGCCGACGCTCGAGCACGTCCGACCGCACCGATTCCAACAGCTCGATCATCGGTAGACCGTGTCGATCAGCCAAGTGCCACGCCACCGCGACTCGGCGCCACGACGCGGCATCACCCCGATCCGGGTGACCGGCGGCCCCGGTGTCGAGGACGTCGCCGCCCAGCTCCGCCCGCCCGGACATCGCGGCCAACCCGTCGGCCACCGCCCCCGAAACTCCCTCTGCCGAACGCAGTTCGCGCGCCGCGGCCGTGCACGCACGGGCCGGCGGCGCACCCACCGACAGTTCGGCGATCATCACCGACAACGCCAGCAGCAGGGCGGCGATCTCACCGTCGCGACGCCGAACCCGCCTGGTGCGCTGCCACTGCCAGATGAGACCGGCTGCAACCACGGCCGACGACACTCCGGCCGGGACACCGGCGAGAACGGTCAGCACCAGCGGCAGTGCGCACACCAGCACTGCGGGCGTCGGCATCGGCGAACGCCTGCGCGCAGCGTCCCGGAGACGGTGCAACCGGGACTCGGTGCCGGTGACCGGCCACCACACGACCCCCAGCGCGACCGCCAAGTACAGCGCGGTCACCGCGATCGGCTGCCGATGAGCTCGTCGAGCCGTCCGGCGGACTCGCCGAATCCACCGGCACGGGTCCACACCGGGCGAATGCGGACCAGACCGTCGTCGCCTGGCGCCACCATCCCGATCTCGACGAGTCCGCGGCTACCGCCCGGTGTGCGTGCGACGCCGAGGACCACCTGGACCGCGGCCGCGAGCTGACTGTGCAACGCGGCGCGGGCCATCCCGCCGAGCGCGGCGAGCGCCTCCATCCGCGCCGGCACCTCGGCGGTGGAGTTCGCGTGCAGCGTGCCCGCGCATCCGTCGTGTCCGGTGTTCAACGCGGTCAGCAGGTCGATGACCTCGGCGCCGCGCACCTCACCGACCACGATCCGGTCCGGCCGCATCCGCAGTGCCTGCCGAACCAGGGCCCGAACCGGTACCTCGCCGACGCCTTCGACGTTCGCGGTCCGGGCGACCAGCCGCACGATGTGCGGATGCGGCGGGTCCAGTTCCAGCGCGTCCTCCACACAGAGAATGCGCTCGGTGTGCGCCATCTCGCCGATCAGCGACCCCAGCAGGGTGGTCTTACCCGATCCGGTGCCGCCGACGATCAGGAAGGCCAGGCGTGCGGCGAGGATGTCACGCAGGAGTCGGACCGTGTCGTCGGGGATCGCGCCCAGCGAAACGAGTTCGTCGAAGTTGCGGGTGGCAGTGCGCAGAACGCGCAGTGAGATGCAGGTGCCGTCGTGCGCGACGGGTGGGATCACCGCGTGCAGACGCACCGTGTGTCCGCGTCGGCCGACGCCGACGAGCTGCCCGTCCACCCATGGTTGGGCATCGTCGAGTCGTTTTCCGGCGTTGAGCGCCAACCGGCCGGCGAGACGACGCACCGCGTCCTCACTGTCGAAGCGGATCTCAGTGCGCTGCAAGCCGTGGCCGCGGTCGATCCAGACGTTATCTGGGCCGGCGACCAGGATGTCGGCGACATCAGGATCGACCAGGAGTTGCTCCAGACGCCCGGCCCCGATCAGCTCGGTCTGCAGAAATCGCAGAGCGGCAAGGAGATCGGTGTCGCCGAGCATGCCCCGCGACTCGGCGCGGATCGCGTCGGCGATGACGTCGGGCGTCGGGTCGGCCGCGTCGGCGGCCAACCGGTCGCGCACCCGGTCGAGCAGCTCGTCGTGTGCGGTCATGCGGCCACCCGCGCCACGCGGTCGGCGGCACGATGGACCGCGCGGGCGGCGCGTCCGAGGGGGCTGCGAGGCGTGATCCGCAATCTGCCGGCATCCATCCGCCCCGGCAACCCCGGGTCCGCGCGATACGCGGCGACCAAGGGCAACCCGACGGTGGCGGCGACCTGTGCAGCCCGCAGACCCGACGGCGCCGGTCCCCGCACGGCCAGTTCGGCCCACACCCCGTGACGCTGCACCCGGGTCGCGACGTGGCGCGTCGATGCCGCGCCGGGCACGGAGGCGGTGGTGACCACCACGACCAGGTCGACGGTGTCGAGCACCGCATCGGTCACCGGCCCACCCGCCCGCGGGAGGTCGACGATGACCGTGTCCCCGTCCGCTCGGCCGGCATCGAGCGCGGCCAGCACCGGCTCGACGGCGACCGGCACCGCGCTGTCCGGTCGGGGCGCGAGCACCGAGAGCCGGTCGTCGACGTGGGGTAGCGCTTCGTGTAATGCGCTGGCACGCATAGCTCCTGCCGTGACGGTCAGATCCTGCCACCGCAGCCCGGCACAACTCTCGATGCCCAACGCGAGGTCGATACCCGCGCCGAGATCGTCGACATCGAGCAGCAGCACCCGCGGTGCCAGCTCTGTCGCCGCCAGCGCGACGGCCGCGGCAAGGGTGGTGGCACCTGCCCCACCGTGTCCACCGATCACGGCGATGGCGGCGGCCGGCGCGGCGGGCGGAGCCCGGAAATCGGTGAGCAGCCCCACCAAGGTGGATTCCTCGGCCGGCAGGGACACCGCGTATTCGGCACCGAGGTTCATCGCCGCACGCCAGGTCTGCGCCGGCGGCTCGCCGGAGGTGACCATCACGATCCCGTCGCGCCGCGGCAGCGCCAGGCCGCTGAGCTCCTCGACGGAACGACCGTCCACCGCGATCGCACTGGCTCGCAACCATTCTCGACGACACTCCGACGTCGACCCGGGCAGGATGCGGTAGCCGGCGGCGGCTGCGCACCGGGCGACCTCGTCGTGCAGGTCGGCGCCCACCAGGGTGAGGAGTTCATCGGTCACCCCGACATCGTCACCGACGACGACGCGACCCAGATCCGATCACCCGGGAAGCGAGAAGATCTGTGGATACGTTGCCGGCCTGTGGATTGGTCAACCGGTGAACGGCGGCACGTACTCACACGGCACCCGAACCGGATGCGCGGGGTCGAGCGCATTGAGCACCATGTAGGCGGTGCGGCGCGACCCCGCGATCGCCAGGTGATCGCTGTGGTCCTGTTCGCAGCCGTCCTGCACGACGATGTTGCGGACGCTCTCGCCGGAGCGGCCCGGTACCTGGCCGCTGGTGTAGGGCACCACGAACTCGTCGTAGCGGGTGGAGATGTTCGTGTAGTCCACACCCGCGACATACGGGCTGCCGCCACTCCAGATCGCCCGGTTCATCGGCGATCCCGCCGCCATCTGACCGCAGGCCGCGCAGATCGGCAGATCCGCACCCTGCAGCAGCTGCCGGGTGATCTCGGTGAACGGAATACCGTCGAACGAGCCACGCCACAGCGGCGCCAACGAGACGTACCTGGTGACCTTCGACGCCCCGCCGAGTCGTTTGAGGTAGTAAGCCGGCATGTACGTGCCTTGCGAATGGCCGACGAGATCGACGGTCTGGGCGCCGGTCGCAGCGAGGACTCGGTCGACGAACCGGGACAATTGCGCTGCGCTCGGCTCCATCCGGGTCATGCCGCCGATCGCCGACACCGGCCAGGGCGATCCGGGAATCGCCCCGTAGGTGAGGGCATACACGCAGTACCCGCGGTTGGCCAGCAACGCGACGTAGGCACCCCAGTTGGTCTGCTGCGAACCACCGGTGCCGTGCACCAGCACCACCGGCCGCGGGTGCTGTGGTGTGGGCCGACAGTCGAAGTCATTCGATCCGGGCAACGATCCGCCTGGATGAGCCAGCTCAGGAGGGATACCGGCGAAGAAGCTGTAGGTCTCGGGCAGCGGCCGCTCGGGGGCGGCCGAGGCTGCGCCGACCCCGACCATCGCCACCGCACATGTCGCCACCAATACCGCGACCAGCACCGCGTACCGGTTCATTCGTTTCGTGGACACCTCGACTACCACCCCCGCGTCAGCACCTGCGGGAGAACCTAGCAACTGCTTGGTCAAGTGTCCCGGTTTTGGCAGATCGCCGGGTAACGGGCCCTAGATAGAGGACAACCCCGGCCAGGGGGGGAGGAGGCCGGGGTCATCGCGTTTCAGCCCCGGGGGGTCGGGCTGAAAGGCACCGGTATCAACCGGTTAAGGCCGACTATACACATCGGATTTCGGCCTGTGCAACTAGAAACAACCGGCCGGCGAGGTCACATTTCAATATCGCTGCCTGCGCTTTCACGCTGCAACGACGTTGCATCGACACTGGCCGGGGTCTCGATCGGGCCGTAGCCTGAACCGGTGACGGACACCTCGTCGGCAAGCACTCCCCAGGCCCGATCGGCCCATGCCGTCCTCCCCACACGTCGTAGCGCAGCGTTCTTCGATCTGGACAAGACGGTGATCGCCACATCCAGCGTGCTCGCCTTCACGCGCCCCTTTTTCGCCGCGGGACTGATCGACCGCCGCTCGGTGATCCGATCCGGCTGGGCCCAGTTGCTGTTCCTGATGACCGCGGCCGACCACACGCAGATCGATCGGCTGCGTCGTCACGTCACCGACATGTGCCGCGGGTGGGATGTCGCGCAGGTGCGCGCCGTCGTCGCCGAGACCCTGCACGAGGTGGTCCACCCGCTGGTGTTCGACGAGGCGGCCGAGTTGATCGCCACCCACCGCGCACGCGGCGACGATGTGGTGCTGGTGTCGGCGTCGGGGCGCGAGATGGTGGAGCCGATCGGCGCGATGCTCGGTGTCGACCATGTCGCCGCCAGCGAGATGGAGGTCGTGGAGGGCCATTACACCGGGGAGATCGAGGTCTACCTCTACGGCGCGGCGAAGACCACGGCGATGATCGCACTCGCCGAGCAGCACGACTACGACCTCTCCACCTGCTACGCGTACTCCGACTCGATCACCGATGTCCCGATGCTCACGGCGGTCGGTCACCCCTACGTGGTGAATCCCGACCGACACCTGCGACGGCACGCCCGGGACGCCGGCTGGCCGATCCTGACGTTCTCTCGACCGGCGTCGCGCCGTTCGCGACAGTTGCCGGCGCGGCTCCGGACGGTCCTCGGATCGCCGCTGGCGGCGGTCGCGCTGGCCGTGGGTGCCGCGGTCGCGACGGCACGCTTGGCGGGATTCGCGTCGCGACGACACCCGGGTCGGCCGACCGACGTGGTGTGAGAGAGCCACCACGACACCATCGGATATTGGTCCGAAAGACCCTTGATGTGATGGCGGTCACGGTGTACAAAAGGTTTTACGGAATCTCGGAAGGCAAAGTTCGCTCCGGAAGAGAAGGAACGGACCCCCACGCCGAGCACTTCCCAGCACGGGCGGCAAGCACCCACGCGGAGCGCGCCGCATAAGGCAAAAGCGTTGTGCGCCTGCGACATCGTAGGTCGACACGGGCAAGCCGGTGACCACCAACGGGCCGTAGACCGGGACACGAAGGATCCCTGTCGAGCCGGACGAATCGATCCGATCGAGGCGAACCGAGAGGTTCGTCAGACGGAAAGAATCGATCCGAATAAGCTCGATCCAATTGCACGGCACCGTCATTCACACGTGGTTCACACCGGGGCGCACCGATCGGCACTCCTTCCCTCGCCGAGGCGGTACCACAACCCACCAAGCACGCTTGGTAACTTGGGTCCGTGCTACGCGGGCGGCCGTCCGACCGGTTCTCCGGTCGGACGGCCGCCCGCAGTGCGTTGTGGGGGACGTTGTGTCACTACCCGGCTCCAGTTCCTCCCACCCGAAATCCGTTCCACCGCGCTGTATTCCGGTCGGACGAACGCGAATACGGGGAAGAACGCTCCGGCGCGAACGGAGCCTCAGCCGGCGCGAGCGGCGTCGGCGATGGATCGGGCCTCACCCGCGCCTGCTTCGAGCGCCTCGCAGCACAGCACGATCCAGGCGCCCACGCCCTCCGGGTCGCCCTCGGCAAAGCGGGTCGACAACGCCCGATACTCATCGGCACGCCGCAGCCAGGTCACCTCCGGGACACCGAGGTTGTGCGGGTCCAACCCCGTCGAGGTGCACACCAGACGCGATGCGGCCCGCGCCACCACACCGTTGGCCGACGGAAAAGCGGCCAGCCCCAACAACTCTCCGTGTACGACTGCGGCCAGAACCGGCGCGGGGACCGCGGTGGCCCCGGTCACCAGTTGGCCGAGCAGATCCAGCCGGGCCGCGACGCCCGGTGCCGCGCTGGGTCGGCCGAGCTCGTCCGGTTCGTCGACGAGGCCGGCGGCGGCGAGCATGTGCAGGCGGGCGAAGGCCTGGGCGGGCGCCCGACGGAAGACGGCGGTGAGTTGCTCGAGAGCGTCACCGTCGAGGGCCTGGGCCACTCGCATCGCCCCCGCCAGCACCGGGTCGTCGAAGTCACCGTCGCGTCGCAGCTCCACACTGCCACCGTCGATGGCCGCAGACGATCGACCCGCGCGCCACGAGGCCTCGGTGGCGGTCTTGTCCCAACCACGCAGATTCGCCGGGTGTCGATGGACGGCACTGAGCGCGTCACGTGCGCGATCGGCCGACTCGACGACACCGGGTAACTCCAACAGCGGTGCCAGCGGGTCAGCTGCCAACGGATCCGAACTCACGCCTTCCCACCATAATGAGGGTGCCGCTCGTCGCGTCCACCGGACCATTCGTCGCGGATGTGCGCTGGTCCGGCCGATCGGCACCTGCAACGAGATTCCAACGTGACTACCCTCACAATCAGAAACCGGCATGACCGCACGTCACGCCAATGTCGTCGAGAGTGAAAGGCACACCTGACCGATGTCTCCCGCCACCACTTCGTCTGCGCAGGGCTACCCGCCGTCGAAGGAGTTCGCCGCCCAGGCCAATGCCACTGCCGAGATGTATGACCGCGCCGACGCGGATCGTCTGGAGTTCTGGGCCGAGCAGGCCCGCCGCCTGGACTGGGACACCGATTTCGATCAGGTGCTGGACTGGTCGGGGGCGCCGTTCGCGAAGTGGTTCGTCGGCGGCACACTCAACGTCGCGGTCAACTGTGTGGACCGTCACGTCGCCGCGGGCAAGGGTGAGCGCGTCGCCATCCACTGGGTCGGCGAACCGGGCGACTCCCGCGACCTCACCTACGCCCAGCTGCAGGACGAGGTGTCCAAGGCCGCCAACTACTTCTCCGCGATCGGGCTGGTCGCCGGTGACCGCGTCGCGATCTACATGCCGATGGTGCCCGAGGCGTTGATCTCGATGCTGGCCTGCGCACGCCTCGGCCTGACACATTCGGTGGTCTTCGCCGGATTCTCCGCCGGCGCACTACGCAGTCGCGTCGACGACGCCGAGGCCAAACTGGTGATCACCACCGACGGCCAGTACCGCCGCGGCAAGCCCGCCCCACTCAAGGCCGCCGTCGACGAGGCACTCGGTTCCGGCGACGACGCCGCGAAGTCCGTCGAGAAGGTGCTCGTGGTGCGCCGCACCAACCACGACGAGAACCTGCCCTGGGTCGACGGTCGCGACGTCTGGTGGGAGGACACCGTCGACGAACAGTCGGCCACCCACTCCCCCGAGGCGTTTGACGCCGAACACCCGCTGTTTTTGCTCTACACCTCCGGCACCACCGGCAAACCCAAGGGCATCGTGCACTCGTCGGGCGGCTACCTCACCCAGGCGTCCTACACCTTCCACAACGTGTTCGACCACAAAGAAGGCCGCGACGTGTTCTGGTGCGGCGCGGACATCGGCTGGGTGACCGGACACTCCTATCTCGTCTACGGGCCACTGTCCAACGGCGCGACCGAGGTCGTCTACGAGGGAACTCCCAACTCCCCCAACGAACATCGCCACTTCGAGATCATCGAGAAGTACGGCGTCACCATCTACTACATCGCGCCCACGCTGATCCGCACCTTCATGAAGTGGGGCCGCGAGATCCCCGACGCCCACGACCTGTCCTCGGTGCGGCTGCTCGGGTCGGTGGGCGAGCCGATCAACCCCGAGGCCTGGAAGTGGTATCGCGAAGTCATCGGCGGTGACACCGCACCCATCGTGGACACCTGGTGGCAGACCGAGACCGGCGCCATCATGATCTCACCGCTGCCCGGCGTGACCGAGGCCAAACCCGGCTCGGCGATGAAACCACTACCCGGCATCAGCGCCAACATCGTCGACGACCAGGGCAACCCGGTCAGCCACGGCGAGCAGGGCTACCTGGTACTCGATCAGCCGTGGCCGTCGATGCTGCGCGGCATCTGGGGTGACGAGGACCGCTTCCGCGAGACCTACTGGTCGCGCTTCGCCGAGCAGGGGTGGTACTTCGCCGGCGACGGCGCCCGCTACGACGACGACGGCGCACTCTGGGTCCTCGGCCGCGTCGACGACGTCATGAACATCTCCGGGCACCGCATCTCCACCGCCGAAGTCGAAAGCGCACTCGTCGGACACGCCGGGGTCGCCGAGGCCGCCGTCATCGGCGCCGCCGACGAGACCACCGGCCAGGGCATCGTCGCCTTCGTCATCCTGCGTGAAGGCGTGGAGAACACCGGCGAGGCATTGGTCAAGGAATTGCGCGAACAGGTGTCGATCGAGATCTCCCCCATCGCCAAACCCCGCGAGATCAACGTCGTCCCCGAACTGCCCAAGACCCGCTCCGGCAAGATCATGCGACGCCTCCTCAAAGACGTCGCCGAAGGCCGCGAACTCGGCGACACCTCCACACTCGTCGACCCCTCGGTCTTCGAAGCCATCCGACAAAAGCGCGCATAGTCAGGCGTCCCGGCGGCGACCCAAGGCACCCAAGCCGCCGCACGGCGCCGCACCCAAGGCACCCAAGCCGCCGCACGGCGGTCGAGTGGGCGTCGTTTTCCGTTGAGTGGGCGCGCGTCTTTCTGACGCGCACCCACTCGGCGAGAAGCGGCGCCCACTCGACGGAAAATGGTGCCCACTCGACGCGAGATATCTCCCCCGCTACCGGCCACGCGAGCGCATGCATGGCAACATGAGTCCGACACCAGAGGTACGGAGGATTCTGTGAGCCGCAACGAGCCCGGCCAAACCGCTCAGGACGCCGGATCGGCCCCGTCGATCCCGCTGTCGGATCCCACCCACGGCCGCAACGGCGAACCCAGCATCGGCAACCTGGTCAAGGACGCCTCGGCAAGTGTGTCGACGCTGTTCCGCTCCGAGGTCGCGCTCGCCAAGGCCGAACTCGTCGGGGAGGCCAAGAAGGCGGGGGCCGGAACCGGGCTGCTGGTGGTGGCCGGCGTGATGGCCCTCTACTCCAGCTTCTTCTTTTTCTTCTTCCTCGCCGAACTCCTGGACAACTGGATGCCGCGGTGGCTGGCGTTCCTGATCGTGTTCGCGATCCTGGTGCTGATCACCGTCGTGATGGCGTTCGTCGGCTATGTGTTGTTCCGCAAGGTCCGCGGCCCGAAGAAGACGATCGCCAGCGTGAAGGAAGTGCCCACCGTGTTGCCGGGCAGTCATCCCAGCTCGTCGTCGGCGACCAAACCCACCGACGGTGAGCACCCGGCGATACCGCGCGCGCACGATCCCGCCAAGGGATGAGTGGTGGCCGGACCGCCTGATCCGTCGAGCGTCCGCGTCACCGGCGACTGGCATCACTTCGACGTCCGCGCCAACGGGCTGCGCTTCCACGCCGTCGAGGCGCCCGACCCGAGTACCGCCAACCGTCCGCTGGTGCTGCTCCTGCACGGATTCGGCGAGTTCTGGTGGAGCTGGCGTCATCAGATCACGGCGCTGGCCGAAGCGGGATACCGGGCGGTGGCCGTCGACCTGCGCGGCTACGGCGACTCCGACAAGCCGCCCCGCGGCTACGACGGCTGGACCCTCGCCGGTGATACGAACGGACTGGTCCGCGCGCTCGGCCACCCCGATGCCACCCTGGTGGGCCACGCCGACGGCGGGCTGGTGTGTTGGGCCACCGCGACGTTGCACCCACGCGTGGTCAATCGGGTGGCCGTCATCGCCTCCCCACATCCACGTGCACTGCGTCGCGCCGTGATCGCCGACCGACATCAGCGCCGTGCGTTCCTGCCCGGCTTCCTGCACAATCAGCTACCCAAGCTGGGTGAGCGTCGGCTCGCGGCGCACGACGGCGGCTACCTCACGCAGTACTTCGCCGAGCGGGCCTCGCCGAGCTGGCAGGCCACCGACGACTACGCGGTCACCGTGGACCGTAATCGCTCGGCGGTGCAGATCCCCTACGTCGCGCACTCCAGCCTGGAGTACCGGCGCTGGGCGTTCCGGTCCCAGTTCCGTCCCGACGGATCGCGGTTCATGGAGCTGATGAATCAGCGGCTGCATCTACCGGTGCTGGCGCTGCGGGGAGCCGACGACCCGTACATCCTCGATCATGTGATGGCGGCGAGTCACCGGTATGCGGCACACATGCAGTATCGGCCGATCGCCCACAGCGGACACTTCGCCCACCAAGAACAGCCCGATGTGGTGACCGAGAAGTTGCTGGGGCTGCTACGCACCGAGGCGGGCTGATCCGCCCGGTCCGCGGACCAGGCGCGGACGTCGCCGGGAAACCCGGGTGGTGGCTCAGGCGTGCACGCACGTCTGCGTGCTGACCCGCGCCGAACGCGCCTCCGAATCGGTCAGGTTCTGCCGCACCTGCTCGGCGGTCAACACGAAGCCGGTCTGGTCGTTGGTGTCCTCGGCAGCGCCGAACACCACGCCGACGACCTCACCGGCCGAGTTGATCATCGGGCCTCCCGAGTTGCCCTGCCGGATCACGCCACGAACGGTGTACACCTGCCGCAGGATCTGACCGGTCCGGTAGATGTCGGGCCCCGACAGGTTGATCTTGTCGCGCACCCGCACCGCGTTGACCGCGAACGGGCCCGCCTCGGGATAGCCGAGCACGATCGCGTCGTCACCGGTCTGCGCTTCCCCGTCGGCGAACCTCAACGCCGGTGCCGTCAGACCGGGGACGTCGAGGACCGCGATGTCGTTGTCGCTGTCGAACAGGACCACCCGGGCCGGGAGCTGTTGCCCGTTCGGCGACGACACCGTCAGCCGCCGCGTACCGGCAACGACGTGCGCATTCGTCATGACCCGCTCTGGGGACACCACGAATCCGCTGCCTTCGAGCGCTTGCCGACAGCTCGGCGCCGTGCCTTCGATCTTGACCACGCTGGGCCGGACCTGCGCCACCGCCGGTAGCTGCAACACCGTCGGATCGGGCGGGCCCACCTCGGCGACCGGCGTACGTCCGAACGGTCCGATGACCTGCGGCAGACCGGAGTTGTCGAGCAGCGCGCTGAAGTCCTTGGGCAGGTCACGCAGCCACTGCGGCGCCAACGCGTCCACGCCGGTGAGCACCTTGGACCCGCGCACCGCGGTGGACACCTGCGTCTCGGCGGAACTGCTCAGCGGAATCGCCAACAGCCATGCCGCGATCAGCACGGCGACAACCTGCAGCATCGACCCGATCACGCTGTCCACGCGGCGCACGCCACGTGACCGGATGCCGCTGCGCGCGGCCCGACCCAGGATCATCCCGGACACCTCGCCGATGATGATCAGCCCCACCAGCAACACCACCCCGACCAGCAGTCGGGTGGTGCGATCCTCGAAATTCGAGATGACATGCGGCGCGAGGAGGATGCCGGCGACGGCGCCGAGCACCACCCCGAGGAATGCCAGCGCCGAGGCGACCGCGCCCTGTCGGAAACCACTGGCCGCGGCGAGCAGCGCGATCACCACGACGATGAGATCGACCCACCCCGAGCCGGTCACCGGGTGCGATCCTCTGCCTGGTGACGCAGGTGGGCCGGCAACACCGCACCCGGACCGATGGTCTGCGGGCTACCGGCGGCCGCGATGGCCTGGTCCAGCGGCCGGACGTCGGAGTGGTCCCAGGGCACATCCCAGCCGGCGACCTCGCTGATCGCGGCGATGAGCCCGCCGGTGAATCCCCACACCAGCAGGCCGTCGACCATGAATGCCGGGCCCTTGTAGGCACGTGCGCCCATCACGGTGCGCTGCACCTGGAACCGGCTCTCCGGCGCGAGCAACGACCGCAGGTTGACGCGCGCCACCCGCGCGGTCTCTCCCGTGTCGACGACGCGCACCTCGCCGGGCTCACGCCAGTGCGCCAGCACCGGGGTCACGTCGAAACTGGACACCGGCACAGGGAACGACGGCAGGTTGGCGAGCACGTCGACCCCCTCGGGGACGAGTCCGGTCTCCTCGGCTGCCTCGCGCATCGCGGTGCCCACCGGGAAGTCGTCGCCGGGATCGAGCCCGCCGCCGGGAAATGCGACCTGCCCGCTGTGTTGACGCAGGGTGGGTGCACGCTCGGTGAGCAGGATCTCGGCGTCGGGTGGGAGCCCGCCGGGATGGTCGACTGCCTCGTCCCACGCACCGCCGATGAGCACCAACACCGCGGCCGCCCGCTTGTCGCGGCCGAGCATCGACGCCCACCTGGTGCGATCGCCGCCGCGGTTGAGCACCGAGTCGGTAACTGCGGCGACGTTGTCGGTGAGGCGACGCATCCAGGGCGGAACCTGTTCGGTCGGAACCAACCGACCCGCGGCGGGACCGGGATCGTGTTCGGCGCTCACGTGCTCACCCCCAGGTATTGCTGCACGACGTCGGCGATCTCGTCCGGGGTGTCGAACACCTGGGGCAGCACCTTGGCCACGGTGCCGTCGGCGCGCACCAGGATCGTCGACGGGAACACCCGGGGTGCGCCGAGTGCCGCGGCGATCGCGGCGTCGGTGTCGAGGACCGACGGCAGGTGCACGCCGTTCTCGATCAGAAACCGCAGCGCCAGATAAGGATTCTGCGCACCTTCCTGAGCGTGCACCGCGAGCACTGTCACCGCATCGCCGGCGCGTTGGGCGTAGCTGTCGACGACCGGGAGTTCCCGACGACACGGCAGACACCAGACGGCCCACATGTTCACCACCATCGGCCGACCCGCGGTGCCGGTGCCGACGTCGTAGTCTGCGCCGTCGGCCAGACACGGCACCGAGACTCCGGCCAGCGCGGACCGGGCCGCCTGGGGCAGTCCGGTTTCCGGACACGGCGGCAACGCGGCGTCTTGTCTGGCCTGCGCCATCTGGGCGTCGTCGGCCTGCGCGTCGGTTGCCCGCGGCCCGGTCGCCGTCGGCGATGTCGCAGGGCCTCCGGAGTCCGAGTCGGCGCCGCGGGGCCAGATCGCGATGACCAGGGCGAGGATGACGACGGTGAACACGATGGTCCACCGCGCCGAGGAAGGAAAGCGGCTGGTGCGGCGGGGTGGTGGCGCGGCGGCGGAATCGTCGTCCTCGTCGGGTCCCGACTCCGCGCTCCTCGGAGTCTGGTTCACTGCGTCGCCAGCCCCGCCAGATCCAGCAGATGCTCGGTTTCGGGGCCCTTCACCAGTTTCGCGGCATCGGCCTTGGCCATCGGCCCGGTGCCGACCGCCGGACAATCCTTGGCCAGAATGCAGACACCGCACGCCGGTTTGCGCGCATGACACACACGTCGACCGTGAAAGATCACCCGGTGCGAGAGGTCGGTCCACTCCTTGCGCTCGATCAGTTCACCGACGGCGCGTTCGATCTTGACCGGATCGGTCTCCTCGGTCCAACCCCACCGCCGCACCAATCGCGCGAAGTGGGTGTCGACGGTGATCCCCGGGACGCCGAAGGCGTTACCCAGTACGACGTTGGCGGTCTTGCGGCCGAAACCGGGCAGGGTGACCAACTCCTTGAGGGTGTCGGGCACCTCGCCGTCGAACCGTTCCACCAGGGCCTGACCGAGTCCGATGATCGAGTTGGCCTTGTTCCGGTAGAAGCCGGTGGACCTGATCATCTCCTCGAGTTCGGTTCGGTCGGCCTCCGCATACGACCGGGCGGTGGGATACCGCTCGAACAGTGCCGGCGTGACCTGATTCACCCGGACGTCGGTGCACTGCGCGGACAGAATCGTCGCGACCGACAGTTCGAGTGGAGTGGTGAAGTCGAGTTCGCAGTATACGTGGGGGAAGGCGATCTGGAGCGTGCGGTTCATCCGACGTGCCCGCCGTACCAGCCCTAGATGGGTCTCGGTCTTCGACCGGCGCCCACCGCCGCGGACGCGCGTCTGTCTCGCCGACGCCTCTGCGGAGTCGGTGGTCTTACGTGCGGTCACGCAATTCAGGTTAGCCACGTCGCGGCGAAGTAGCCCAAAGAGATGCCTCCGGCGGGGTGGTGAATTGCCGATCCTGACCGTGCTTCGCCTTGGTAACAAGTCAGTGAAGCCGGTCCTTCTGGTTGGCGAGAGGCTCCCCGAGTTGTGTTTACTGTCCCCATGCAAGGACTCGCCGCGCTGCTTTTCCCGGCTGTGCTGATGCTCTTCGCACTCGCGATGGAGAAGGTTCAGGCCAGGATCGACCGCCTCGCGGTCACCCAGGATCACGTCGAAGAGTTCCTGGAATCGGCAGACGCCGCGCAGGTCGACACGCTGGCCAAAGAGGGTTTTCCCGCCGCATTGGATGAGTTCCGTGCCCGCCGCGCGCCCGATGCGGCCGACGCCGCCCGCGACAGCGCATTCTCGGCCTCACCGCAGCGGGCGAGCTGAGGCGATAGCCGACACCCGCCCCGACTCACCGCTATGTACCGGCCAGTGACCCATTCAACACATATGCTTGGGGCGAGAGTAGCGTTGCACGAGGCAACACGGCGACCGACGGCATAGATCACCACCGGCGTGGGGTTGCCATGCGAGTGTGGTTAGGACGAGAAAGGTTCCTTAGGTGGAGGACGTACTGGCGCGGGCGGGCATATTCCAGGGTGTCGAGCCCTCCGCCGTCGCAGCGCTGACAAAGCAACTTCAACCGGTCGATTTCCCTCGCGGGCATGTGATCTTCCACGAGGGAGAACCCGGTGATCGGCTGTACATCATCCTGTCCGGCAAGGTGAAAGTCGGCCGTCGTTCGCCTGATGGTCGGGAGAACCTGCTGACCATCATGGGACCGTCGGACATGTTCGGCGAACTGTCCATCTTCGATCCGGGGCCGCGTACGTCGTCGGCCACCACCGTGACCGAGGTGCGTGCGGTATCGATGGACCGCGACGCCCTACGCGCCTGGATCAAGGACCGTCCCGAGATCGCCGAGCAGTTGCTCCGCGTGCTCGCCCGCCGTCTGCGCCGCACCAACAACAACCTCGCCGACCTCATCTTCACCGACGTGCCCGGCCGTGTCGCCAAACAGCTGCTGCAGCTCGCGCAGCGGTTCGGCACCCAGGAGGGTGGCGCGCTGCGCGTCACGCACGACCTCACGCAGGAAGAGATCGCGCAGCTCGTCGGCGCCTCCCGCGAAACCGTCAACAAGGCACTCGCCGACTTCGCTCAGCGCGGTTGGCTGCGCCTGGAGGGCAAGAGCGTCCTGATCGCCGACTCCGAGCGCCTCGCACGCCGCGCGCGGTAGCCCACTGACCTGGCGGTTCGTCCCCCGGGTATTGTTTCCTGCCCTGCGGCCGCCGGGGCAGGAAACGATACCCGGGGGACGAACTGTGTCAGCGGTCCCGCAGGTACTCCAACTGGGCCTTGACCGACATCTTGGCGGCCGGCCAGAGCGACTTGTCGACGTCGGCGTAGACCTTGCGGACCACCTTCATCGGCTTCGCCTTGTCGGCCGACACACCCAGCTCGTCGAGCGCGGCCACGATCTGATCGATCCGTTCCTCCCGGTGTGCCTTGTAGAACCGCGCAACCGGCCCCACCTGTGGGTGGTCGGGTCCGTGCGCAGGCAACAGCACCGCGTCCTCACCCTCGACGATGATGCGGTTGAGCGAGTTCATGTAGTCGCGCAGGGTGCCGTCGGTGGGGTCGATGACGGTGGTGCCGCTGCCGAGAATGGTGTCACCCGACAGCAGGGCACGATCCCCGTCGCACTCGACGAGAAAACTGAGCGAGTCCCCGGTGTGGCCCGGAGTGTGCAGCACGGTGATCCGCAGACCCGCCACGTCGATGACCTCCCGGTCGGCAAGCGGCGCGGCACCGTGTGTGAACTTGGCCGACCGCGCGCGCACCGGGACGTCGACCCGTTTGCGCAGTCGCCGGATGGCGCCGGTGTGGTCGAAGTGACGGTGGGTGATGAGCACCAGCGCAATCCCCTGCTGCTCCGCGATGCGTTTGACGTGCCCCTTCTTGTTGGGCGGGCCCGGATCGACGATGACGCACTCCGGATGGCCGGGAGCACGCAGGATCCAGGTGTTGGTTCCGTCGAGCTCCATCGTGCCCGGGTTCTTGCACAGCAGCACCGACGCGAACGGCGTCACCTCGCGTACGACGCCATAGGCGGGATGCTGTGCCGTGTCGCCGTTTCCGCTGTCAGTCATGTCTTCCGACACTACCCACCACCGGGGTGCCGCCGCGGTCGAGGTCAGCCGCGAGGGCGGTAACCCCGAGCAGCGCTCACGCCGAGCGGTCGATGTCGTCGGCGACCTCGTCGTCGACGATGACCTTGGGCGCGAACTCGCTCTGCAGACTCTTCAGCAGCGCAGCCCCCTGCGTCACCACCCCGGTCATCACCTCGTTGACCCCGTCGGCGCCGTTGAACACCGTGAGGTTCGACGATCCGAGTCCCTTCGCGATCTCACCCACGAGGGCCGGGAGTTGTTCGATGATCTGCTGATCGAGCGCGATCCGATTGTGCTTGGCGGCCGCCGCGGACTGGATCTCCACGGCACGCGCATCGGCTTCGGCGATGATGTGGGTGCGCCGCGCCTCGGCCTCGGCCGGTTTCACGACCTCGGAGATCAGCTGCTGTTCACGCAGTTCCGCCTCGGCCTGGGCCAGGACCGACTGCTCCCGGATGATCTCCTGGTTGACCCGCGCCTGTGCGAGCGGACCGGCCTGGGCGGCCTCGGCGTCGGCCTTGTCGGTCTCGGCCTTGATCTGCGCGCGCTTGATCGAGGTCTCCCGCTCGTAGTCGGCCTGGTTTCGCAACGACTCCTGCTGCGCCTTCGCCGATTCCTGGTCGGCGCGAGCGCGTTCCACGGCGGCCTCGCGCTGCACCTTCGCGATGTTGGGTGCGGCCAGTGCGTTGATGTAGCCGGAGTCCATGTCGTCGATGGATTGGATCTGGAACGAATCGACGACCAGCCCGATCGAGCCCATCTCTCGCTTGGACGCCTCGAGCACCTGGCGCGCGAGGGTGTCGCGTTCGCGAATGATCTGCTCGACGGTCATCGAGCCGACGATAGAGCGCAGATGGCCGGAGAAGATCTGCCCCGTGAGCTGGTTCATCTCGTTCTCCTGTTCGGAGATGAATCGCTGACCGGCGTTGACAATAGAGGCGACGTCGCCGCCGACCTTGTGCGCGATCACCGCACGCACGTCGAGTTGAATGCCCTGGGTGGTCACGCACACCTCGCGGATCTGCGCCTCGTGCATGGCCATCGACAGGAACCGCACCTTGCGGAAGAACGGCAACACCCATCGGCCGTGACCGACGACGACGTCGAACGGACCACCGCCGACATCGGACTTCTTACCCGAGATGAGCATCGCCTCGTCGGGTTCGGGGACGTAGTAGCCGAGCATGGAGCCTCCTGGGTGCATCGTGAATCGCCGCCGGGACACGGCGTCTCGTCGCGGTGGGCACGCGGTCACCACTTAGACGCCGTGATCCTACGGGGCCGTTCCCGGCATCGTCCGTTCGAATGACACGGTCAGGACGGCATCGGCAGCCAGCGCTCTACCATCACCACCCGGCCCGGCCGCTCCTCGACGACGAGCACCGTCTCGTCCACCCCGATCGCCTCGGCGGCCAGGGCGAGGAACCGTTCGGTGCCACCGGCCATGCGCAACTCCACCTCTCCCATGGCCTGCCCGCCGCCGATGGCGAGCACCACCACACCCGTCGTCCCGATCATCTCCACCCCGCTCGGCGTCTGTGCGGACAACGGTAGCGGTGCGTGGGGTCAACGGGGGCGATCGGTCAGCACATAGATCGCGGCGATCACGCTGATCGAACCGGCGCCGAGCACCAGCACCGGATACCCGAACAGCCCCACGACGACACCCGCCAACGCGCCGGCCATCGCCCCCGCAAGACTCATCGCGGTGTCCGAGATCCCCTGCACCCGCGGACGTTGCGGCACCGGAATGCTCTCGGTGAGCAGCGTGGAGCCGGCCACGGTGGTGGCCGACCAGCCGAGTCCGAGCAGGACCAGCGCGACGACGAGACCGCGCTGGCTGTGTTGCGCCGCGAAGCCGGTGACGCACGCTGCCAGCAACAGCGCCTGGCCGATCACCACCGTCGGTACCCGGCCGACCCGATCGGTGAGAATGCCCATCACTGGGGCCAGTGCGTACATGCCGGCGACGTGGGCGCTGATGGACAGCCCGACGAGGGTGATACTCGCACCGCCGTGGGTCATGTGCACGGGGGTCAGCGCCATCACCGCCACCATCACCGCATGCGCCGAAACCACCGAGACCACCGCATTGCGGGCCTCGGCAATCTGCCGGATCGTCTGCCACCCCTGCGCGACCGACGGTTTCGCGACGGCCGTCGAATCCGACGACGCGGCCGCCGTCGAGAGCAACAGCGGGTCGGGCCGCAGACCGGACCACAGCACCAGCGCGGCCGCGGCGGCACCGGCCGCACCGATCACGAACGGTCCGGCGAGTTCGTCGACACCCAGTACGCCGGCGATCTCGGCCCCCATGGGAAGCAACGCCGGGCCCGCGACGGCGCCGACCATCGTCATCCACACGACCAGCGAGAGATCGCGTCCGCGCGTGCGCGGTTCGGCAAGATCGGTTGCGGCAAAACGGGATTGCAGGCTGACCGCGGTACCGCTGCCCACTCCGGCCATTCCGAGCAGCAGCAACGGGAACCTGCCGACGTCGACCGCGATCGCAACCACTGCGGCCCCGACCGCCGCGATGACGAATCCGGTTGCCAGCGCCGGTCGACGGCCGGCGCGCTGGGCCAGCGCCGCGAGCGGCAGACCCGCGGCCGCCGCGCCGAGGGTGAGCACCGTGGTGGCGAGGCCGGCCACCGATTCCGAGCCGGAGAGCCGTTCGGCCAGGATCGCGCCGAGCGCCAGCGACGCACCCATCGCCAGGCCGCCGAGGACCTGCGCGCCGCACAGCAAGGCGATGGTCCGGTGTTGTACCCGCACGAGCGTGGCGCGGGGCGGTAGCACCGGCGGTTGGGGGACGGCCGTCGGGTCGGAAGAGGTGTGCTCGGTCACCCATCCAGCGTGGACCGCCCGGTCGCGCAGCACCAGCGGCATGAATGCCGGTATACCCTTGATTCATGCCAACCGACGCCCACCGGGTGGTGGTCCTGGTCACCGATGGTCTGGTCATGATGGACATGGCCGCCCCGGTCCAGATCTTCGGGCACATCGGCGCGCCGCGCTACACGCTCATCACCTGCGCCGAGACACCCGGATTGGTACCGACCTGCGCCGGGGTGTCGGTGCATGTCGAACACGGACTCGAGGCGCTCGCCGAGGCGGACACCGTGGTGATCCCCGGCTATCACGACGCCGCGCGGCGCACGCCGTCGCCGCCGGTCCTCGAGGCGCTGCGGGCGGCGCATCGTCGGCAGACCCGACTGCTCTCGATCTGTGTCGGCGCTTTCACCCTGGCCGAGACCGGCCTGCTCGACGGACGGCGCGCCACCACCCACTGGCTGGATGCGGATGCGTTGGCCACCCGGTATCCGCGGGTCATGGTGGACCCGGCGGTGCTGTACGTGGACGACGGCGACATCCTCACCAGCGCCGGCCTCGCCGCCGGCATCGATCTGTGCCTGCATCTGGTGGAGCGCGATCATGGCGCCGACGTCGCGCGGGACTACGCGCGACGCACCGTGGTGGCGTTCCATCGCCCCGGCGGGCAGGCACAGTTCATGCCGCCGGGGGCCAGCCTGCACGACGAGGCCGTCGACGAGATCGCGGCCGGCCGCCGACGACACGACGACACCCACGCGGACACGCCGGGCCGCACCGGATTGGCGGCGACCACATCCTGGGCGATCCGCCACCTCGATCGGCCGTTGACCACGCGCGACCTCGCCGACCACGCGTCGATGTCGTTGCGCACCTTCAACCGCCGGTTCACCGACGCCCACGGGATGGGACCGGGCGCCTGGCTGACCGGACAGCGTGTGCGCGCGGCGGCGGCACTTCTCGAGCGCACCGACGATCCCGTCGAACAGATCGCGGCGCGGGTGGGCCTCGGCCCAGAGGCCCTGCGCACACACTTCCGACGGCGGATGGCGTTGTCGCCGAGCGCCTATCGCAACAACTTCCGGCCCCTGTCGCACTGAGCGGGCAGCGCGCTCGCGGGCGGGCCGTCAACCGACGACGAGGTCGTATCCGAGTTTCGCGACCATCACCACGACCACCGCCAGCAACACCCATCGCACGAAGGCGCTGCCCCGACCGATCGCCATCCGGGCGCCCAGCTGGGCACCGGCGATGTTGGCGACGGCCAGCCCCAACCCCAGTAGCCACAGCACGTTGCCCTGCCACGCAAACACCGCCAGCGCGCCCAGATTGGTGCCGGTGTTGATCACCTTGGCCATCGCCGAACTCTCCAGGAACCCGGTGCCGACCAGCGCGGTGAGAGCAATGATCAGGAAGGTGCCGGTGCCCGGCCCCATCACCCCGTCGTAGAAGGCGATGACCACTCCGCACAGCACGAACCCGAGCACCACCGACCAACGGGGACGATTCACCGCGAGTCCGGAGCCGAACCCTGGATTGAGCGCGACGAACAACCCCACCGCGACCAGCAGACACAGCACCACCGGCGTGAACACCTCGGCGGGCAGTCTGCTCGCGGTGTAGGCGCCCAGGCCGGAACACCCGACTGCCGCGATGAACACCGGGACGAGTCGGCCGACCTGGACCGGCAGCCGCCGGGCGTAGGCGAGGGCTGCCGAGGCGGTGCCGAACACCGCGGCGAGTTTGTTGGTGCCCAGGGCGGTGGCCGGCACCAGTCCGGGCTGCACGATGAGCAGGGCCGGGATCAGTACCAGTCCCCCACCGCCGACGACCGCGTCGACCCATCCCGCCGCGGCGGCCGCGGCGATGAGTAGCGCGACGTCCACTAGCCGCGACTCCCGGCCGGGTGCGTCCGGGAGGTCGGACGGGTCAGGAGACCTCGACGATCATCTCGACCTCGACCGAGGAGCCCAACGGCAACTCGGCCACACCGACCGCCGAGCGGGCGTGCACACCGGCATCGCCGAAGATCTCGCCGAGCAGGTCCGACGCGCCGTTGATGACGGCGGGTTGGCCGGTGAAACCGGGGGCCGAGGCGACGAAGCCGACGACCTTGACGATCCGCACGACGGCGTCGATGCCGACGAGTCCGTCGACCGCGGCGAGCGCGTTGAGCGCGCACTGCCGAGCCGCCCGGTTGGCCTGGTCGGGGTCGACGACCCCCTCGGCACCCTCGTGCACCTTGCCGGCGACGTCGAGCTTGCCGTCGATGATCGGGAGCTGACCCGCGGTGTAGACGAGATTTCGGGTACGCACGGCGGGCACATAGCTACCCGCCGGCGTGACCACCTGGGGCAGCGTGATGCCCAGTTCGGCCAGCCGCTGCGACCACGTCGTTGTCATCGGTCAGCCCTTCGGACGCTTCAGGTAGGCGACGTGCTGCTCACCGGTCGGCCCGGGCAAGACTGTCACCAGTTCCCAGCCGTCGGCTCCCCACTGATCGAGGATCTGCTTCGTCGCGTGCGTCAGCAGGGGCACCGTTGCGTATTCCCAAGCGGTCGATTCACTCATGGACTAGAGCCTAATGGGTACGTCTTTGTCGATATGGTGATGCGGTGGTGAACGAGACACCGCCCGACGAAGCCGGGCACACCAACGAATGGCCCCAGTCCGCCGGACGGGCGCGACTGCATTTCGTGTCGGGCAAGGGGGGCACCGGCAAGACCACGGTCGCGGCGGCGCTGGCGCTCGCGCTGGCCGCCGACGGCAAGAAGGTGTTGTTGGTGGAATGCGAGGGCCGCCAGGGCATCGCTCAGCTCTTCGACATCCCGCCGCTGCCGCCTACCGACACCAAGATCGCGACGGCCTCCGGCGGCGGCGAGGTCTCGGCGTTGGCCATCGACATCGAACACGCGCTGCTCGAGTACCTCGACATGTTCTATAACCTCGGTTTCGCCGGGCGCGCGATGAAACGGATCGGTGCGATCGACTTCGTCACCACCATCGCGCCGGGCCTGCGTGACGTGTTGATCACCGGCAAGATCAAAGAGCGCATCATCCACACCGACAAGCAGGGGCGTCGGGTGTATGACGCGGTGGTGGTCGATGCGCCGCCGACCGGCCGGATCGGCAACTTCCTCGACGTCACCCAGGCGATGGCCGACCTTGCCAAGACCGGACCGATCCGCAATCAGAGCGACGGTGTGGTGAAACTGCTGCACTCCGAGGACACGGTGATCCACCTCGTCACGCTCCTCGAGGCGATGCCCATGCAGGAGACGATCGAGGCGGTCGAGGAACTCCACGCGAAGAATCTCACCGTGGGCACCCTCATCATCAA
This sequence comes from Gordonia sp. Z-3, assembly GCF_036233855.1. Taxonomy (NCBI): domain Bacteria; kingdom Bacillati; phylum Actinomycetota; class Actinomycetes; order Mycobacteriales; family Gordoniaceae; genus Gordonia; species Gordonia sp. Z-3. The sequence continues at coordinate 80,891 of NZ_JAZARS010000016.1, read as the reverse complement.
CCGCGTCAGTCCCACCCACCTGCCGCCGGGGTCGATCGACGAGATCGCCGAAGGCACCATCGATGCGCCCCGCGTGCTCGAACACCTGCAGGCGGCCGGTCTGCATCTCGCCGACGGCGATCTGTCCGGATTGCTGACCGAGACCATCGAGCACGCCTCCCGCCTGCAAGCCCAGCAGGTCGCCAAAGCCCAACTCGACGAGGTGGAGCTGCCGACTCTGGAGTTGCCGGCACTCGGCGATGGCATCGATCTGGGGTCGATCTACGAGCTCGCCAACCTCTTGCAGAAGGCAGGTGCCTGATTCATGCCGCTCGATCTGAAGATGGCCTCGGTGCTCACCGACCCCGCGACCCGAGTGGTGATCTGCTGCGGCGCCGGCGGCGTGGGCAAAACGACCACCGCTGCGGCGATGGCGATGTATGCGGCCGAACACGGTCGCAAGGTGGCGGTGCTGACCATCGACCCGGCCCGCCGCCTCGCCCAGTCGCTGGGGATGTCCGAGCTCACCAATGATCCGCAGCCGGTGAACGTCGGCCTCGGCGAGGGTGCCGGCTCACTGGACGCGATGATGCTGGACATGCGGCGCACCTTCGACGAGATGGTGCTCGAGTACTCCTCACCCGATCGCGCCTCGGCGATCATGGAGAACTCCTTCTATCAGACGATGGCGTCGTCGTTCTCCGGCACGCAGGAGTACATGGCGATGGAGAAGCTCGGCAAGCTGATCGAACAGGAGCGATGGGACCTGATCGTCGTCGACACCCCGCCATCGCGCAATGCCCTGGACTTCCTCGACGCCCCGCAGCGCCTCGGGTCATTTCTCTCCGGGCGGCTGATGAAGATGTTGGTCGGCGGCGGACGCGGGGTCGGACGCATGGTCACCGGCGCGATGAGCCTGGCGATGCGCGGTGTCTCCACCATCATCGGCGGCGACATGTTGCGCGATGTCGCGACGTTCGTGCAGTCGCTGGACTCGATGTTCGGCGGCTTCCAGGACCGGGCCACCAAGACCTACGAACTACTCAAACAACCGGGCACCCAGTTCGCTGTGGTGGCCGCGGCCGAACCCGACGCGCTGCGCGAGGCCGCCTTCTTCGTCGACCGGCTCTCTGAGGAGAGGATGCCGCTGGCCGGGCTCATCCTCAACCGCACCCACCCGAATCTGACGTCCATCTCCGAGGCGTCGGCGCAGGCCGCGCTGGAGACCGTGGACGACGAGCTCACCCGCGGGGTGCTCGAGATCCACGCCGAACGCGCCTCCACCGGCAAGCGGGAGTTGCACCTGCTGCAGCGCTTCACCGCCGCACACCCGACGGTGCCGATCGTCGGGGTTCCGTCACTGCCCTTCGAAGTCGCCGACGTCGTCGCGCTACGGGCGGTGGCCGAGCAGATCACCAGTCGGGGCTGAGTCAACGACGATGGCCGACCCATTCGGGTCGGCCATGCCTGCTGATCGTCCGCGACTCACACCGCGTCGGCGCGGTGCCTCCGTCGCTGAGCCTCGAAGAACTGCGCCCACGAGGTGACCTCCGGGTGCTGCCGGAGCAACGCCCGCCGCTGACGCTCGGTCATGCCGCCCCACACACCGAACTCTACCCGGTTGTCGAGAGCGTCCGCGCCGCACTCGAGCTGGACCGGGCAATGCCGGCAGATCGTGGCGGCCTTACGCTGGGCCGCGCCGCGGACGAACAGGTCATCGGGGTTCCCTCCCCGGCATCGCGCTTGTGACACCCACATCAATCGAGCGTCATCTCCGGTGGAAACTGCCGCTATCGCCATCCGCCGACCCCTGTCTGTCGTTGCGTCTCGTCGGACCCTTTCGGCGCTGCTGCGCCGCCCGACGGTCCTGACCCGAATGCCCTCACCCGGTCCACCCGATCCACTCGTCGTTAACCGAAACGCTGGTTGCGGTTCACAACTTCAGGGCGACTGTTAAGTGAGTCACATTCTGCACTCAATTTAAGGATCTGTGCATCACGACGCAAGCCCTGGGGCAAAGAAAATGGCACCATCGTGCAAACCGGGACGATCTGCGCAGGTCACAAGCAATGTGTGCGATGAGGCTGGGTCGTGACCGGCTCGCGACCTTTTGGTGGCGCGCGCTCAGCCGGCTTCGCGCACATCGCACGTATCCTGTGCGTGTGCCGAAGTCGAAGAAGCTGTGGTCACTGGCCGGCGCCTGCCTGTTGGCCGGTGTCCTGGTGGCCGGATTGTTGTATCCCGTGGCCAGCGGACTGGGCGTCATGTCCAACCGTGCGGCCGCCGCCGTCGAGAATGTGTCCTCCGAGTTGCTCAACGGCACCCTGCCGGAGGTCACCACGATGACCGATTCGGCCGGCAACCCCATCGCCCTGCTGTACGACCAGTACCGCTATCAGGTCGGGTACAACGACATCTCGCCGGACATGATCCGCGCGATCATCTCGATCGAGGACCGACGATTCCTCGAACACGACGGCGTCGACTGGAAGGGCACGATCCGGGCGGCGCTGAAGAACTCGTCGTCGGGCGAGGTGCAGCAAGGCGCCTCCACACTGGACCAGCAGTACATCAAGAACTATCAGCTGCTGGTCCTCGCGCGCACCGAAGCCGACCGCCAGGCCGCCATCGAGACCACCCCGGCCCGCAAACTGCGGGAGGTCCGGATGGCGTTGACGATGGAGCAGTCGCTCATCGATCAGGCCAAACGCGACAAAGGGCTCGACGATGCCGCCGCCAAGCAGGAGGCCAAGAAGCAGATCGTCACGCGGTATCTGAACGTGGTGCCCTTCGGCAACAACTCCTACGGCATCGAGGCCGCGGCACAGACCTACTTCGGCAAGCACGCCAAGGACCTCGACGTCCCGCAGTCGGCACTGCTGGCCGGCATGGTGCAGTCGAGTTCGGCGCTCGATCCCTACACCAACCCGGAGGCGGCGACCAATCGCCGCAACACTGTCATCGACACGATGATCGAGAACTTCCCCAATCGCCGGGACGAACTCGTGGCGGCCAAGGCGGCTCCCCTCGGGGTACTACCCAGCCCGCGCACCCCCATGCAGGGCTGCATCGCGGCCGACGCCAACGGGTTCTTCTGCGACTACGCGCTGCAGTTCCTCGCCGAAAACGGCATGTCTCGCGACTCGGTGATGCGCGGCGGTTACATCATCCGCACCACCCTGGACCCGCAGGTGCAGCGGTCCACCGTGCGTGCGGTGCGGGCGCAGGCCTCCCCTGACGCCGACGGTGTCGCCGACGTGATGAGCGCGATCCGGCCGGGTAAGGAGACCCACGACATCCTCGCGATGGCGTCGAGTCGCGACTACGGTCTCAACCTCAAGCGAGGCCAGACCGTGCAGCCACAGCCGTTCTCGATGGTCGGCGACGGCGCCGGTTCGGTGTTCAAGATCTTCACCACCGCCGCCGCCATGGAGAAGGGCCTCGGCGTCGCGTCGAACATCCCGGTGCCGAGCTTCGTCGCGGTGGAGGGCATGGGTAACAGCGACACCCCCGGTTGCCCGGAGGAGTCCTATTGCGTCCGCAACGACGGCCGCTATCCCGCCTCGTTGTCGGTGACCCAGGCGCTGGCGCAATCGCCGAACACGGCTTTTGTGAAGCTGCTGCAGGAAGTCGGAGTGAAGCCGGCAGTCGACATGGCGGTGCGGCTGGGCCTGCGCTCGTACACGGTCCCGGGCTCGTCGGGCTACGGCGACAAGAGCATGGCGCAGTACGTCAAGGACGGGAACTTCGGTTCGTTCACGCTCGGCCCGCTGCCGATCAACGGGCTGGAACTGTCCAACGTCGCGGCCACCCTCGCCTCCGGCGGCACCTGGTGCCCGCCGAACCCGATCGCATCGATCAGCCGGATCAAGCGCGACGCATACGGCAATCCGGTGATGACCCCGGAGGGGGAGCCAGCGCTCACCGCGATCCCGTTCACCGCTCCTTCCTGCGAACAAGTAGTCGAAGAAGGCTTGGCGAACACGCTGGCCAATGCGATGAGCCACGACGATCGCGCCGGTGGTACAGCAGCCGCGGCGGCCGGTTCGCAGGGCTGGACGTTGCCGATGTCGGGCAAGACCGGCACCACCGAGGCCCATCGCTCCTCGGCGTTCATCGGCTTCACCAACAACATCGCCGGCTCGGCCTACGTCTACAACGACGGCCCGAACCCGACCGGTATCTGCAGCAGCCCGTTGCGCCAGTGCTACGACGGCAACCTGTACGGCGGCATGGAGCCCGCCCGCACCTGGTATCAGGCCATCAAGCCGGTGGCCACCAAGTTCGGGCCGGTCAAACTGCCACCGACCGATCCTCGGTACATGCGCGGCAGCGATCGCGGCCGCATCCCGAAGGTCAGCGGACTCACCGCCAGTGCGGCGACCTCCCGGCTGCAGTCCGCCGGCTTCAAGGTCAACCAGCTCGATGTGGACAGCAACCGGCCGCAGGGCACGGTGGTGTTCACCGCGCCGTCGGACTCGGCGATGCCCGGCAGTGTGGTGACCATCTATGTGAGCAACGGGCGACGCGACGACGACGGCCAGGGACCGACGGAGACGACGGTGGAGGTACCCGGTGTGGGCCCGGTGGTGATCCAACTCCCGGGCTGACCGGCGGGTAGGGACAAAACCCGGCGGCGGGCCACACCCGGATCTGCGTATCCTGGGTGAATGGCTCACCTCGACAACGCCCTCACCCGCCGCGTCGCGGCTGCCCCGACACTCGGGGGTCTGGCCGGTCTGGCGGCTGCGGGTCTCTTCTATTCGACGGTGATCGAGCGCAACGCATTCACGTTGCGGCACAACACGCTCGCCGTGCTGGAGCCGGGCGCCGCGCCGCTGCGCGTCCTGCACATCAGCGACCTGCACATGATGCCCAACCAGCGCCTCAAGCAGGCGTGGGTGTCCGAGCTGGAGGCGCTGGAGCCGGACCTGGTGATCAACACCGGCGACAACCTCGCCCATCCGCAGGCGGTGCCGTCGGTGATCCAGTCGCTCGGTGGCCTGCTGTCGCGGCCCGGGCTGTTCGTGTTCGGCTCCAACGACTACTTCGGTCCGAAGCCCAAGAACCCGTTCCAATACTTCAAGACCGACCACACCCGGTCGTTCGGCCAGCCGCTGCCCTGGCAGGATCTGCGTGCGGCGTTCACCGAGCGCGGCTGGCTTGACGCCACGCACACGGTCCGCGAACTCGAGGTCGGCGGGGTGCGCGTGGTGGCGGCCGGCGTCGACGACCCGCACATCGAACGCGACCGCTACGAGACCGTCGCCGGCCGTCCCAACCCGCTGGCGCATCTGCGGCTGGGGTTGACCCACTCTCCCGAACCGCGCGTGTTGGACCGGTTCGCCGCCGACGGTTACGACCTGGTCATGGCCGGTCACACGCACGGCGGTCAGCTGTGCCTGCCGTTCGTCGGGGCCCTGGTCACCAATTGCGAGCTGGATCGCTCCCGCGTCAAGGGTGTCTCCAACTGGGGTACGTCGATGAAACTGCACGTCAGTGCTGGTCTCGGAACGTCGCCATATGCACCTGCGCGGTTCTGCTGCCGGCCAGAGGCGAGCCTGTTGACGCTCACCCCGGTCTCGCACGGCGACGCCGCGTTCGCCGAGGATCATTCGCTGCCGCAGCTGGCCTCCGAACCCACGTGACCCGGTCCCCGGTGGACGGCGTCCGGGTCCTGGCCTTCGACACCTTCGGCACCGTCACCGATTGGTTCACCGGCATCTCCGGCGCGGTCCGGGCGACGATCCCCGGCCTCGACGCGGGTGCATTCGCGCGGGAGTGGCGCCGTCGCTACGGCCCCATCTTGGCTCGGGTGGAATCCGGCGAAATCGGCTGGCGACGGCTCGACGACTTGCATACCGAGACGCTGCACGAGGTGGCCGACCAGTTCGGCGTCGCCCTCACCGAAGCCGCGTCGACATCGCTGGTGCGCGCCTGGCGCACCATCCCCGGTTGGCCCGATGCGGCGCCGGGGATCCGCCGGCTCAAGGGACGCTTCGTCGTCTGCGCCCTGAGCAATGGCACCGTCGCGCTGCTGACCGACATGGCCAGACACAACGGATTCGACTGGGACTTCGTGGGCGGTTCGGATCTGTGGGGTCACTACAAGCCGGCACGGGAAACCTACTGCGGCCTTGCCGCATTGTTCGAAGTGGAGCCGGCCGAGGTGATGATGGTCGCCACGCACCAAGGTGATCTGGATGCGGCCCGATCTTTCGGCCTGCGCACCGCCTTCGTCGAACGGCCACTGGAGTGGGGCGGCGAGGAGAAGGACGACACCGGTTCCGCCGACAACGACGTACACGCCACTGATTTGTGCGACCTGGCCGACCAACTCGGTTGCTGAGTCAGCTCATCGTCAGCTCGACGTAGGGCACCTTATCGATGGTCTTACCGATCGATTCCTCGATGACGCCGGACAATTTGGCGTACGCCTTCGGGTGATCACGCCGATAACGGGCGACGATCTCGGCCCTTTCGGCAGCATCGACCACCCGCGCCACGGCCCGAACGCGGTGGCGCCGACCGATGGAGACGCGACAGTTCGGTTCTGCCTGCAGGTTCTTGAACCACTGTGATGTCCTGCCGAAGCCCGATGCGATGACCACTCGATCCGGACTCGGACGCTCCACCGCTTCGAGCACCACATAGCGCGGCTCGCCGGAGCTACGGCCGACATGTTCGAGCAACAACATCCGACCGCCGAACACGAAGCCCAGATGTGCCCGGAACACGACGATGGGCGCTCGCACCACCCAGCGGGTGTGCAGCAGTCGAGCAGAAAGACTCATGATGTACCCCAATCTCGTTCGCAGAACGAAAGACTCGCCCTCGTTCACCTTTCACGCAATCACCCACAACGGATGATGCGGACCACACACCGTCGCGACCACGATCACGATGAGGTCACCTGACATCACTCCCGACCCATCGAGAGAAAGCGAACCGTCATGACCACTCAACACTCCGATCATCGAGTCCAACAGGGATTCGCGGCCGTCGGCGTCATCGGCGCGGCCATCCTCTTGCTCGTCGGCGGCATCCTCGAACTGCTGCAGGGCATCTCGGCGGTCGCCAAAGACGACCTGTTCGTCGTCGGACCCGAGTACGTCTACCAGCTGAACCTGACGGCCTGGGGCTGGATCCACATCGTGCTGTCCATCATCGCAATCGCGATCGCGATCGGGATGTTCACCGGCGCCGCCTGGGCGCGGGTGGGCGCGATTTGCATCGCGTCATTGTCGATCATCATCAATTTCCTGTGGCTGCCGTACTTTCCGTGGTGGTCGATCCTGGTGATCGCGATCGACCTGGTCATCATATGGGCCGTGGCCACCTGGCGGACCGTCTGACTCAATCCGGCTGCCGAGTCCCGCGCAGACCTCGCAACGTCTGCGCGGGACTCGCGCCGTATCTGCGGCGGTAGGCAGCGGCGAAACGGCTCGGGCTGCTGAACCCCCAGCGCGCGGCGGCGTCGGCGACGGTGCCCTCGGCGCGCTCCAGGTCGGCGTGTGCGCGATCGAGCCGAATGTCGGTGAGCGCCCTCGTCGGCGAGCTCTCCACGAATTGTGCGAACGCCTCCTGCAACCGACGCACGCTGGTTCCGCCGATCGCCGCCATCTCCGCCAACGTCCAGGGCCGTCCCGGGTCGTCGTGCAACGCGTCGAGCACCCGTTTCACCATGCCCGGTCGCATCTGGTGGTCGGGGTCGGCGGAGTCCGGGGTCACCGCCAGCAGGAAAGCAGTGGTCACCGCGCTGGCCAGTTGAGGGCCGACCAGCGGGTTGGCCAAGAGGTCGACCGGCTCGCGGGCCTGCGCCGACAACGCGGTCACCAGCGACAGCCACGAGGCGCCGGCGTCGGTGGAGACGTCGATCTGGGGCGGCAGCGACAGGCGCCGACGGATCGGTGCCACGCGAATCCGATCGGCCTCGCGTTCGAGGTGCTCGGCGTCGAACTTCACGCCGAGCACCTGACAGTCCGCGGTCCACCGAGTGATCAACGACGGCTGGTCCGCGGTGAAGATGGTGCCCTGACCTGGCGCGGAGACCAATTCGTCGTGGTGCCCCCGCGAGTGCAGCCGCCCCGAAATGGGCACATTGACCTCGTAGGCACCGGGATAGTCGCATTCGATCGAGACCGCGGCACCCCAGGTGAGTCGACCGATGGTGACGCCCCCGAGTTCGACCGTGCGCAAGGTCAGGTCGACCTCGTCGCGTTCGTCCAACGCACGGAGTTCGTGCGGGAAATAAACATCGGCGACCGCCCGGTGCGCTGTATCCCAATCCCGGGTTCCCACGGGCTGCTCGGATGTGGACATGGTCTTTGTGTTCTACCGCATGGAACCCCCGATATGCGATGCACATCACAACTTGATCGCGCGATCCGTCTCGGGGCCGCGTGAACGGTATCGATCAATCGCCACACCTGCGCATAGCGTCTGTCGACACCTGGCCCCCGGGCCGACCTTCGACGAGGAGAAGCTGATGACCGCAACCGTGTCCTGGCTCGACGACATCACCATGACCGAACTGGAGCGCAATCCCTACCCCGTCTACGAACGGCTGCGCAGCGAGGCGCCGCTGGCCTACGTCCCGGTTCTGGGTTCCTACGTGGCGAGCACCGCGGAGATCTGCCGGGAGATCGCCACCAGAGGCGACTTCGAGGCGATCATCACCAAGGCCGGCGGGCGCACCTTCGGCCACCCGGCGGTGATCGGGGTCAACGGCGAAATCCACAAGGATCTCCGCTCGATGGTCGACCCGGCGCTGCAGCCGCAGGAGGTGGACCGATGGATCGACGACCTGGTGCGACCGATCGCACGCCGCTATCTCGAGACGTTCGAGGACGAGGGCAGCGCCGAACTCGTCGCGCAGTACTGCGAGCCGGTGTCGGTGCGGGCACTCGGCGATCTGCTCGGTCTGCAGTCGGTGAGTTCGGACAAGCTGCGCGAGTGGTTCCACAAGCTGTCGCGGTCGTTCACCAACGCGGGCGTCGACGAGAACGGGGAGTTCACCAACCCGGACGGTTTCCGCGAGGGTGACGAGGCGAAAGCGGAGATCCGGGCCATCGTCGACCCGCTGATCGACAACTGGATCGAGAACCCCGACGACAGCGCCATCAGCCATTGGCTGCACGACGGTATGCCCGAGGGGCAGACCCGCGAGCGTGACTACATCTACCCCACCCTGTTCGTCTATCTGCTCGGCGCGATGCAGGAACCCGGCCACGCGATGGCGTCGACCCTGGTCGGCCTGTTCACCCGGCCCGATCAGATGGAACAGGTGGTCGACGAACCGGGACTGATCCCGCGGGCGATCTCCGAGGGAATGCGGTGGACGTCGCCGATCTGGTCGGCGACCGCCCGGATCAGCACCGCCGACGTCGAGGTCGCGGGAGTGTCGCTGCCAGAGGGTTCGGTGGTCCTGATGTCCTACGGGTCGGCCAACCACGACCACTCGGTGTACGAGGCGCCCTCGGAGTACGACCTGTCACGGCCGCCGCTTCCCCACCTCGCGTTCGGGGCGGGCAACCACGCGTGCGCGGGAATCTACTTCGCCAACCACGTGTGCCGGATCGGCCTCGAAAAGCTGTTCGACTCGATCCCGAATCTCGAACGCGACACCGCCGGCGACGTGGAGTTCTGGGGATGGGGATTTCGTGGTCCGACGTCGTTGCACACGACGTGGGAGGTGTGACGATGTCGTCACACACCGTCGAGGTGACCGGCCCGGATCCGCGGAGCGTGGCATGCGCTCCCGGACAGCGCCTGCTGGACGCGTTCCTGCGCAGCGGCGTCTACCTGCCGAACTCGTGCAACCAGGGCACGTGCGGAACCTGCAAGGTGAAAGTGTTGTCCGGCGACGTCGAGCAGCCGGCCGTGTCGGAAACGGTGCTCGGCGCCGACGAGCAGGCCGATGGATTCGTCCTCGCCTGCCAATCGTCGCCGACATCGGATGCACGGATCGAGGTTCCGCGCGGTGCCGGGTCCGGGCCCGGCCATCCACTGCGCGACCTGAGCGGCGTCGTGCACGAGGTGCGCGAGATCGCCGACGACACGCTCGAACTCACCGTGGGCATCGATGAGCCACTGGACTTCTCGGCGGGTCAGTACATCGAGGTGACCGTGCCCGGCATCGGTCATATCCGTCAGTACTCGATGGCCAATCCCCCCAGCAGCGCCGACCGTCTAGAGTTCCATGTCCGCCGGGTACCCGACGGTGTGGCCACCGATCGGTGGATCTTCGACTCGCTCGATCAGGGCCACCGGATCGAGATGCGCGGCCCGTGGGGCGATTTCGTGCACGACACCGAGGCGGATGCGCCGATGATCCTGCTGGCCGGTGGCACCGGGTTGGCACCGCTCAAGTCGATCGCACGTCACGCACTCGAACTCGACCCCGAACGCGAGATCCATCTGTATCACGGCGTCCGTCATCGGTCCGACCTCTACAACGTGGAGTTCTGGGAGACGCTGACCGAACGGCATCCGGGGCTGCGCTACACCCCGTGCCTGAGTCGTGACGACGGGTTCGGCCGGCACGGCTACGTCGGCGACGTCGTGCTCGCCGACTTCGACTCCCTGCGGGGCTACTCGGCGTACCTGTGTGGTCCGCCCGCCATGGTCGATGCCGGGGTGAAGGCCTGCAAACGGCGCCGCATGCCCGGCCGCAACATCCACCGGGAGAAATACACCCCGGCGCCGACGTCGGCGCCGGACATGGTGCCGGCGTGATGGTTGAGGGTCCGCGCACCCGGGTACCCGCCGGAACGCGGTGCGGCGTGAACATCGCGCCGACGGGAAGCACCCGAGATCGATAGGAGTACGAGCATGGCGCAGTATCGAGTGGTCAACGCCGACGGCGATGTCATCGACACCAAGGAGTTCTCCGACGCGACCGGCGCCTACGACTGGTTGAAGACCGTGGAGGCCCCCGACGACCAGCTGGGCGTGGCCATGCAGGTGTTCGACAACGGCGAGTGGAAGAACTTCGAGGTGTCCGACGGCGGCACCAACGCCAATCCATCGGCGGATGCCTGACGGCTCACCCCGAGCCGAGTGAGGTGAACGTGCCGCTGGCCGGCACGATCACCTCACTGGTATCGAAAACGAGGAAGCCCTGACCGGATCTCTCCTGGTCAGGGCTTCTTCTGCTATCTCAACCTAGCGTCGGGGTGGCGGGATTCGAACCCACGACCTCTTCGTCCCGAACGCCGTTACCTGGGCGTTTGCCGTGTTGGCGCGTGCTGGATGCACATGGTTAATGCATGTCGTGGCGTTGGCGGGGTTGGCTGGTGTCGGGCCGTGCTTGATCTGCTGCGGGCCGACTGCGGGCTCACTCCGATCTGATCCGAGTGCCGCGCCACAGCCACTCAGCCTGGAAGTCAGGATGATCGGACCAACGAGACGCCACGACCCGACAGAGGACGGCACGCTCCGCATCATCCGGAACCTCAACACCCCCTGACGCCATCATGTCGTCGATCATCCGGCGCGTCGACTCATGCTGGCGAACCGCCCCAAGGGCGTACGAAGCCACGTCCCCCTGCGGCGGGAACTCTGCCTGCGACACCTTGATACCGGCGATGTAGTCAGCCTCATCGTCGAGACGGGCCGCAATGAAATCCGTGATCTTCACGGCTCATGAATCTATCCTCGAACCCTTCCAATCGACAGTGCATTGTTGACTCTTGTGAAGACATACCTGGCCGACACGGTCGTAAACGTAGTCAATAAGGGAACGCCGACTTGGATTACCGTCGTTACCGCAGTCATCGCCGCGGCTGCGTTGATCCTTAGCGCCTATCAAGCTCTGTCCAAGTGGCACGACGGCCGGCGCACCGGCCCGACAACGCGGGTCAGTGCAGCATTCACGGACAAGCTCGTGACATCCGGATACAGACTGGGAAACCTGCCGTTAGTCGTTTCCATCACCATAGAGAATGTCGGAAGGGAACCGACGCGGATTCGCAGCCTGTTTGTGAGGGGCGAGAACGCGGCGCTGAACGGGATGTCAAACGTCCTCGACCTGCCACACCCGCCCGATGACTACTGGATCATCGAAGGACACTCGACGAAGAACTTGCTGGTCGACGCCCAGCTGCTCACAGGCGATGATCGCGTTGAGCTGGTGTGTCACCTAGGGCACGGCAAGACGTATCGTAGAGTCCTCGAACGCAACGAGTTTCGACGGCGCCGGTTCCACCGTTTTCGCACGCGATCTAACACATCACACTTGCTCCGCTGACGACCCCTTAACAGGGTGAGAGAAAGGGTCGGGATGCTGAGATCTTCCAGACCGTACGGACCAAAATTCGCAGAGCTTCGCGGGATGGTGTGTGTCGGTGGGGGGAGGGGGTGGTGCCCATGGGGTCAGTGGTCGCGTTCGGCGCGGGTTTTCTGGTTGTGGCAGGGCCGGCAGGCTGATTGCAGGTTGGTGGGGTCGTAGGCGCGGTCGGGTGCGCTGGCGACTTTGATGATGTGGTCGACGTCGGTGGCGTGTCCGAGGCAGTGTGGTCCGCGTAGCTGGCATTGGTGGTGGTCGCGGTCGAGTATGCGGGTGCGGAGTCGTTTGAAGCGGGTGGTGGAGTGGACTTCGCTGCTGGCGGTGCGTGGGCCGGCCCAGGCTTTCTGGCGGGTGCAGTCGGGGCAGTAGCGGCCGGTGCGGATGAGGTTTCCGCACCGGCCGTTGTGTCCTTGGCACTGTCGTGGTGCTCGGGGCATTGCTGCTACTTCTTTTCGAACTTGACGTCGATGGGTCGTCCGGTCTTGTTGACGATGGTGTAGTCGGAGACGTGGAGCTTGACGCGGCCTGGTTGCTGGGGCTGCGGTGCCGGGGGTTGCGCGGCACTGGTTTGGTGTGGTGTTCGGCGTGCTCGTGCGAGGGCGGCGTCTCGGCTGCTGCGCCGTCGTCGGGGGTAGTGGCGCTCCAGGTGTGGGTTGTGGTCGATGATGTCGTCGAGCTGTTCTTCGGCGGTGGCTGGTGGATCGTCGTGTGGTCGGGCAGGTGTGGTGTCGCCGACTGGTCCGCCGTCTGCGAATCCGGAGATGAGGCCGAATCCGGGGAGGTTGGTGGCGGCGTCGATGATGGCGTTGGCTGCGTCGACTCCCCAGGTGGGTACGCCGAGGGCGTGTGCTGCGAACTCGACGGGGGTGTCGGTGCCTTTGGTGGTGTCGGGGAAGCTGACGCTGTGGCCGTCGTCGGGGTTGAGGCGGATGTATCCGGGTTCAGGTTGTTTCGGCATGGTGTTCTCCTGATGGTGGGGTGAGGGGTGGCAGCGCTGGCGCAGGTCGTGGCTCGCATCTCACAGTGATGGTCGTGGCTACGCCTTGCCCGGAAGATGTTCGGAGTAGTCGGGTTTGACGCCGTGCGCTGCCTGGTCTTGGTGTTCAGTTGTTGGGTGGCTTCGGGTAGAAGCAGGTGATGTAGCGCTGTTTGGCCCAGTGCAGGGCGGTCGCTGTCGGGATGTTGTCGACGATGCCGTCCCGGTGGTGCCCGTCGTGGTAGATGAGTACGCCGGGGGTGACTTCGACGGTGACGATCTCGGGTAGCGCCGCGATGTCGTTGACCGGTGCCATCAGGCGGTGGTGGTGATCTTGACCATGGTCAGGGGTGCGGGGAATCCGAACCCGACACGGACCTTGGCGCGCACTGCGACGCGGTCGCTGGTGAAGAACACGCTGTTGTCGGCTTCGACCTCGGCCTTTTCGCGGATCACCATGTAGCCGTACATTTTCGAGATGCCCCACACGACGTTGTCGGTGGTCGGAACGTACGGGCTGGTGAGCAGAGGGACGCCGAGGATCTGGCGTTGACCCGGGCTGGTGGGGTCAGCCCCGAGCAGTGGTTTGTTGCTGCCGGTCTGCTCTTTCACTTTCGCCAAGGTCTTCGCGGTGGCGGGGTTGGTGACCCAGTGGGTGATGACGGCGTTGTTGTCGGCGGCCACGTAGACGGCGTCGGAGAAGGCGTCGATGGTGGTGTAGGCGGCGCCGGCTGACACTGTCGACACGCCGGACTGGGTGCCCAGGGTGTAGGCCGGTCCGTTGGTGATTGCGGAGGTGGCGAACAGGGCCTGGTCGACTTTGCGGGTGAGGTCGCGGACGATGCCTTCGCCGATGACGTTGGCGGCGGCCGGGTTCGAGTCGTTGGCCAGCTCGTTGGAGATGACCGAGAGCGCGGCCAGTTTCTTGGGGGTGACGGTCAACTCGTCGATGTCGGCGTCGGTGGCTGAGATTTCGGCGCCTTCGGCGGTCCACGAGGCGGTGGGGTCGGTGTTGACGATCGGGATGCGCCAGTCGTGGGAGTCGGTGATGACCTCGGTCAGGACTTGGCCGGCGATCGAGTTGGTGACCAACGGTTTGATGATGAGGTCGAGGACCCGCTGTTCGGGAACGATGGGGTTGTAGTCGGCTACGACAGCCATGAGAAATGCCTCCTAGGCGAGTGCGCTGGTGGCGCAACGAGATACAGGGAAGGTGTTTTCCGTGTCTCGCCTGGAGGCATCGGGTGGGCGGCTGGCCCGTGTCGGTGACGGTCGGTTCGGTCCTACCGGCTCTCCGACCGTCACCCACGAGTCTATCGGTTACCTATGACCGAATCCCATCCGACATTCTGGGAGGGGACGCCTCCGCCTTGCCCCCAGTTGCGGTGCTGAGGCAGGCCGGAACCGAATTGCTGGTAGTTCTTGCCGAGTTTGGGTCGCTGATCGACCAGTGCGGACGCGGCCCCCAGTAGTGCGGTCTCGTCGAGGTCGCCGGTGTCGGCGTTGATGAACTCGGTGAGGTCGACCTGCCCGATGGCCCACAGGTCGGCGGGGTCGTCGAGGACGTCGGCGACTGTGCGTTCGGCAGCCTGCCGTTGGAAACGGGCCAGGTGTTCGGTGGTGGTGGCCAGTTGGGCTTCGGTCTCCCGCAGCCGCACCCGGTAGCGGGCGGCCTCAGCGTTCGGGTTCTGTTCCTCGGGAGGCTGCTGCTCGCCGGGAACGGGGGCGTCGGCGCTGTCGCCGACATCATCGAGCGGGGTTGTCTCAGTGGTCGTGTCAGCCATTTTTTCAGGACTCTCCTTGTGGTTCGGTGTCGGGTAGTTGGGGCCAGGACCGATGGCGGGTGCCGGTGTTGCGGACCCGTGTGGTCAGCTCGTCGGGCAGCTCGTAGCCGAGGTGTGCGAGTAGGGCGCGTTCGGTGTCGGTGGCAGGCCGGTCCATGTAGGGCGGGACGAGCCAGTTGCTCGAGGCGCGGTGCGGCCAGTTGTCGCGGTCAGCGACCGCAGTCGAATCCTCAGCTTTCTGCATGTCGTCGGGCAGGTGCTCGAAGGCCAGAACGCCGCGGGGGTCGTTGCGGTGGCCGACCTGGCTGCCGATCTGGTCAGTCATCGTCACCTCCTCGCGAGGCGAGGGTCAGCGCAGTCTTCTGCAACTGGCTGATGCGGTGTTCGAACTCGGCGTCCCCTACTCCGAGTGACAGCGCCATCTCACCGATCACGACGCCGGCCTTGGCCAAATCCATCGGGTCGGTGTCGGTGGTGTCCATCAGTTCGCGGTATTCGAACCCGCAATGCATCGAGCGGATGTAGGACAGCACCTCCAGCAGTGCTGCCGATGATCGCTGGATTTGCTCGTTGTTCAGTGCCATGGTCGTGTTGTTCCGTTTCGTGTGGGTGTGGCTCGTTGGTTGAGTGCTGCGGTCAGATCGGTAACCAGTTGCGCGGCTTCGTCGGCTTTGAGTTCGAACGCGCCGAGTTCGCCGCAATCGAGACGGATGCACCACTTGGCGTCGTTGGTCACCCGTACTCGAGGTTCGCCATAGCGGCGCGATCTCACGACGCCTCCGAGGAGAATCCATTCGGGGCTTTGTAGTCGAGAGCGAATCGGCGATCGAGATGGGCGTCGGTGCTGTTTTTCCCGCTGTGCACGACGTGCATCGGTCGTTCGGGGGCCTTCTCGGCGACGTGATGGGCTGGGTCGGCACATTCCTCGCAGACGCCGGTGACGGGGTCGAGCGGCATGTGGATGAAGCATCGCGAGCACGTTCCCTGAGTCACTGTCGTCTCCGTTTTCGTGGCCGGTTCCGGTACACGCTGTACATCTGGTACAGCGTCTGTGACCTGCGCAGATGGGGGCTGTACGTCGGGTACAGCGTGTACCTGCGAAAGTCGGTACTTTGATCCATTTGGCACAGCACGTTCGAGGATGAGGCCGTCGGCGACCAACTCGGCGAGCGCCGTGGTGAACTGGTCTCGGATGTCGGCCTTGAGCTTGGGGCGCAGGTCTCGCTTGGAGAGTTCGCCGTCTCGTTCGAGCCACCGCAGGATTCCCGCTTTTGCGCGGTCGAGTCGGCGGTCTGAGATGATCTCGTCGCCAGCCGCCCGCGCCATCGCTCGGTCGCGGACCTTCTGTCGAGCGACCTTCTTGGACTCGGCGACGACCCAGTCGCGGGTGCGGTTGCTGTATTCCATGACCTTCGCCGACAGCGCCCAATCGAGATCGGAAACGACCGAACGGTGGTGAAGTATCGCCAGGGTGGCGGCGACCTTGCACCGAGTCAACATCGCGTGCCCGTCGAGGGCGTCGGCCTCCCCTCGCTGGCGGGCGATATGGGCGGCAATAATCTGCTCGCGGATCTCGGCCGGCCCGTACGCGATCTCCACGACACCGTGGGCGTCCGGTGTCCAGATCGGTAGCCGCGTATCGAGGCTCTCGGGATCGGCTGGAGCGTCGGCAGGCATGTCCGGGTCAATAGTCATTGCCCACAACATGCGCTGCGGGGTGCCTCCGGTGGTGTCATCGAAGATCACGCCGGTGTGCGCGGGCTGGGCTCCGATCGACATGCATAGTCTGTAGGTGTGTGCCTGAACGATCCGAGTGGTCGCCTCGGATGCGTTGCCCTGGCCGATGAGTTCACCCATCGCTGCGGCTTTCAACTGGCCGAGGATCGTGCTGCCCTGGCGGGAGGCCTGACCTGCCAGGGTGTCGATCTCGGGGACGCTGATGACCGCCCGCGTGATTCGCTCGACACCTTCGCGCTTCGGGGGCATGAATGTCGCCGCGATGCCCTCACCTGAGCCGCTGGGACGCTCCTCGATGGATGCCGGCCACGCGAGGCGGGCCACCTTGTCCGAGATCCCCTTACCGCCGCCGGAGGGCGATACGAAAACGCCGAACAGGTTCAGGGATGCTCGGCCGCCGATCACTCCCGGTAGCTGGACATTTGGTTCAGTCGAAGCCGACACACGCAGCAGCACTTGGACAAGGACGGCCCACGCCGCCGCGTATCGGGCGTGCGCCCATCCTCGGATGGTTTTCAGTTGTTCTGTCGTGGAGAAGAACTCGTCGTCGGTCACGATGCAGCCTTTCGTCGGTCTGCCCAGTCGGCGTTCTCTGCGAGGAACTTGTCGCGCTCGGCGATCCGCCGGCCAACCTTGCCCCACAGCAATGACTGTGAGACCTCGATGGCCGCATCCTTCTCGGCGGCACGTCGGCGGTGAATCTGGGTGATGTTCTCCTCCAGAGCCCATCGGTTGCCGGCAACGATGAGGGAGAAGATCTTGTCGTCGCGTTCGGCGGCACACCATTCCGCTGTGCCGGGAAGGGGTAGTCCGATGGGAAGATCGAGTGTTGCGGTGAAGTCGCGGACGAGTGTCCAGTCGACGGTGGGTGGCCTGCTGATGCCCATGGCGGGCACGTCCTTTCGTTGATACTGGGGGTGGGCCGGACGGGCGGGGTGAACGTGGGTGAGTAGCAGGCCAGCTGCTCGTCCACCCCGCCTCCGGGACTTACGTATTCAGTTGTGTGCCAACGGCGACAGCCTCGCGTGCCATGCCGATAGCGTCCTGGAGTGCACCGAGGACAGCGTCAGCCTCATCGAGGCGCAGGTAGACGTCCTCGTCCACGTCGCGGGGTCCACCAGACAGGTGGATGTAGATAGCGGGAGTGCCCTCGTCCTCCTGGTATCGGATACCGACGCCCACCGTGGGGACCGTGAAGCCATTGACGCTCACTTGTTCCGGGACGATGGAACCCATCGTTGCCGGTGTGTAGCTCACCTGGGTCCAATGCGGCTCGTCGGCGCTGCCTTGCTCGCACCACCGGAAAGCGCATGTGTGTTGTTGCTCGCTCATCAGACCATCACCGCCTGCACGTGCACTCGTGCAACGAGCACAGACACGACGCTGTCGCGGACACGCTCAGGCAGGTCTCCAAGTTTCGGATCGCTTGATGTCACTGAGTTCTCATCCAGGGCGTCTTCGAGCCTCCAGATCGCGTGCCGAAGCCTGTCGGCCTGCGCGGTGGTGCGCTTCTGGTCGCGGGCCTCGTCGTGCACGCGCCACGAGCGTTCGATCAGCGTGTCGATGGTGTTCACCGGCGGGCCTCCTTCTGGAAGACCAACGCGAGGCCAGCGGATTCCTGTACTGCGCGCACCAAGCAGGCGATGAGGTCCAGGGCCTCGGAGCGGCGTAGCGACAGCACTTCTGTCGGTGGTGTGGTGTTATCGCGGGCGATCCACACCCCGTCGTTGTCTGCATCGACGACGTACGTGGTGCCGCCACTGGCGGTGAATTCGTAATCGGGGTGGTCGGGACCTCGGTAGCCGGGAATGCGATCGGATGAGGTCGGGGTACTCTCTGAGTTGTGCACTTCTACTCCTTGCTGGGTGGTGGTGTGGTCGCCCTCAACACCCGTTCCGCCAAGATCTGCGGTGTTGGGGGCGGTTTCATCTGCGAGTCGGCCCATCAGCGCCTGGAACGAGCGTGGGGGGTCCTCGCTGCGCAAGATCTTCTCCGCTGCGGCAACCAACTCGCCGTGGGTGCGGAGATCTTCCGTTCGGTCGGCGCTCGGATCGAGCTGCAGATCCTCAATGCGATCGCGGTCGTTCTGGTCGATAGCCATCAGGCAGCGCCACCACGTGTAGTTGCAGCTTCTTGCTCGGCCAGCCACCGCTCGATCTCACTCCGCCGATACAGAACCTTCCCGTTGATGACGAAAGATGCTGGCCCCTCGCCCTTGTGTCGGAGATACCGCAGAGTCGCTGCGTTGATGAACGGGTAGTCATGATTGACCTGTTTGCTGGTCAGCACGTCTCGATACCGCTCGGCGGTCTCGTCAGTTGCGTGGGTCACGATCGCCTCCTCCAATACGTTGTACGGTGTTGTTTCAGCACTTTGGTGCTTGAACAGCACTATACATTGATCTCGGTGCTGTTCAAGCATTACGCTGCTGATTGTGCAGCGATACGAAGATCTGAGTGCCCAGGAGATGCAGGACCTGGACGAGAGCGCGCGGGCGCGCCAGTTGAGACACTCGGCACGGCTTGTGGAAGTGTCGCCGGACGAGTTCCGACAGCAGATGAAGATGGTCCGCGAGTTACGAGGGTGGAGCCAGCGTCAGCTGAGTGAACATCTGAAAGAGATCGGCTTAAAACTGGATCCTTCGGCCGTCACACGCATCGAGAACGGTCAGCGTGAACCGAAATACCGTGAGGCTGTAGCGATTTCAGAAGCACTAGTAATGAGCCTGAATCCCGCTGCAGAGAGAGATCGGAGCCTGGTCACTGATGGCCTTGTGCTGGTCGACTCCTACATGCGAGTAGTCGATGACTTGAGGGATTTCGCCGACCGAGTGCGGTCGAATCCCGACGAGTCCGTATCTGTCACTGGCGTCGAGGATCTGCTGGATGCGATTCCAGAGGCCGAAATTGAAGCATCTTTGGGAGAGTCGACGTCGCTGAGGATCACACTGCCCACGAAGGATGGCAGAAGCGATGACCCAAAGACGTAACCGCCGATCCGGCGTCGAGGACCGCTGGCATAAGGCAGACAACACGCCCAGCGCGAAGAACGGCCAGGGTAAACGCTGGCGTGCAAGGTACGTCGACTCCGACGGCCAGGAACGCGAGAAGTTGTTCGCCCGCAAGGTCGACGCGCAACAGTGGCTCGACGACATCACCTCAACGATCGTTTCCGGCACCTACGTAGCTCCGGGTGCCGGCCAAGTCACGGTCGGACAGATGCACGAGCAGTGGACGGGCACCTTCGGACACCTGAAGGACACCACCAAGGCCACCCGCGAGACGGTGTGGAACAAGCACGTGAAACCACGGTGGGAGTCAACCCGAGTCAGCGAGATCCAGACCTCGACCGTGCGAGCGTGGGTGCAGGACATGCGTGACGA
Source organism: Gordonia sp. Z-3 (assembly GCF_036233855.1). Lineage (NCBI taxonomy): Bacteria > Bacillati > Actinomycetota > Actinomycetes > Mycobacteriales > Gordoniaceae > Gordonia > Gordonia sp. Z-3. The sequence goes on along the minus strand of NZ_JAZARS010000016.1, from coordinate 60,744 downwards.
CGGCGCGAAGGCCGCGACCATCGAGAACGCACTCGGCATCCTGCGCATGATCCTCGAGCTAGCCGTCGAGGACCGCCGACTACCCCGCAACCCATGCCAGGGCGTCAAAGCACCTCGACGAGAGCATTCGGCCAGGGCGTACCTCTCCCACGAGCAGGTGGAGCTGCTCGCTCAACGCGTCGACCGGGAGCGGCTGGTGATCCTGTTCCTTGCGTACACCGGGCTCCGGTACGGGGAGATGGCCGCACTGCGGGTGGAGAACTTCGACATGCTGCGCCGACGGGTGAACGTCCGGCAGTCGGTGACCGAGGTGAAAGGGAAGCTGGTGTGGTCGTCGCCGAAGAATCACGAGCGCCGGTCGGTTCCGTTTCCGAAGTTCCTGGCTGACGATCTCGCCAAGGCGATGGCCGGCAAGGGCCGGGATGACCTGGTGTTCACGGCGCCGGAGGGTGGTGTGCTGCGGTTGGCGACGTTCCGCACCCGAACGTTCAACAAGGCTATCGAGGCGCTACGCCCGGTCGACGACAAGGGCAACGTGACCACCGACTTCCCGAAGGCGACCATCCACGACCTACGACACACCGCGGCCTCGCTGGCGATCAGTGCCGGCGCGAACGTCAAGGCCGTGCAGACGATGCTCGGCCACCAGTCGGCGGCGCTCACCCTGGACACCTACGCCGACCTGTTCCCGGACGATCTCGAACGTGTGGCCGAAGCGTTGGACGCTGCGCGCGAATCTGCTGCGGGCCGACTGCGGGCTGCTGGCGAGACGACCAGCTGATCGAACAGAGAAACGAGGAAGCCCTGACCGGATCTCTCCTGGTCAGGGCTTCTTCTGCTATCTCAACCTAGCGTCGGGGTGGCGGGATTCGAACCCACGACCTCTTCGTCCCGAACGAAGCGCGCTACCAAGCTGCGCCACACCCCGTGTGCAACCTGCGATAGCTTACCCCCACGCCCCCGCCAGAACTAAATCGCCTGGTCAGGATCGCTATCGCCGTATCGCAACGCCGTGACGGAGCCGTTACGAGCAGTCTGCGTATCTGTGGGCTTATGTCCACATCGGCCCACTAGAGTTATTCCAGCACTTGTGTCTCATATACCTCGTCCGTACCGAAAGGGAACCCACATGAGCGCGCCTGAGCAGGACATCAACTACAGCACGAAGGAAGGTTTCGCCTTCGGCATCTCCATCGTCGCGGCCGCGTTGCTGTTCGTCGCGGGTCTCGTCGCCGTTTTCCAGGGCATCTCGGCGTTGGCCAATGACGACCTGTTCGTGGTCGGCGCGGAGTATGTCTACAAATTCGACCTCACCACGTGGGGCTGGATTCACCTGATCATCGGCATCCTGGCGATCATCGTGGCGGGCGGGCTGGCGGTCGGCGCCGACTGGGCCCGGATCTCGGCGATCATCATCGCTTCCATCTCGATCATCGCCCAGTTCCTGTGGCTGCCCTACTACCCGCTGTGGGCGATCCTGATCATCGCTCTCGACCTCGTGGTGATCTGGGCGGTCGCGACGTGGAAGCCGTCGAACATCGCCTGACCCACCTCCATGTACACGCCGCCCGCCGGGCCCTCGGGTCCGACGGGCGGCGTGTTCTCACTTGCGACCCATCCGACAACGCCGTGTCTCCGAATCGCCTCCGTTCGTCCAGTGTCCGAGTCCTTCCGATGACCCGAGCGGAGCCGCACGATGCGCATCACCCGCACGATCCGACGCTTGTTCACCCTCCTCGCGACCGCAGCCCTGGCCGTCGCCGCCCTGGTCGCGAGCACCGGCCCGGCGACTGCCGCGCCGCTGCAACCGATCCCGAAGCTCGACACCGAGCGGTATCTCGGGTCCTGGTGGCAGCTCGCGGCGATTCCGGCGTTCTTCAATCTGAACTGTGCCAAGGACACCAAGGCCACCTACACCCTGATCGATGCGACCACGATCGGCGTCGAGAACACCTGCACCACGTTCACGGGCCAGACCAACGGCGTCAAGGGTCAGGCGAAGGTCGTCGACCCGGTCACCAAAGCACAACTGTCCGTGTCGTTCCCGCAGGTTCCGGTGAGCATCGATCCGAACAACGCACCCAACTACATCGTCACGTGGATCGCCGACGGCGCCACCCCCGACGACCCGTACCAGTTCGCCCTCGTCGGCGATCCGACCCGCTTCTCCGGGTTCGTCCTCTCCCGGGACAAGGTCGTCACCACCGAGACCTTGCGGATGCTGCGCGGACAGGTGGAGAAGGCCGGATTCAACTCCTGCACCTTCTTGGTGTCCCCGACCACCGGTGGCCGCACCGACTACTCCCCGCTCTGCACCGTCTGACACTGCATCTGAAGGCATCCGGTGCTCACCCGGCCGTACGCTGGCCGGGTGAGTACGGATCTCGACCTCCGGCGTACCCAGCTGATCGCCGACGCCTACCGGGTCGCCGACGACGTGCTGTTCCCCGCCGCCTCCGACGTCGATCGCACAAGTTCGGTACCTGCCTCGCACTGGACGACGATCGCCGAGGCCGGCCTGTTCGGAATTGCCGCACCCGTCGACGCCGGCGGTCCCGGCCTCGACTTCGCCCAGGTCATCGAGATCAGCGAGGTGATGGCGAGCGGGTGTCTGGCCACCGCGTTCACGTGGCTGCAGCATCATGGTGTGGTCATCGCGCTGGCCACCACCGCCAACCAACGACTGCGTGACGAATTGTTCGCTGCAACAGTTGCCGGCCGGCTGCGCGCCGGCGTGGCGTATGCCGGAGTGGTCCCCACCCCACCACGAATGCGCGCCACCCGAGTCGACGGCGGGTGGCGCTTCGACGGCCATGCGCCGTTCGTGAGCGGTTGGGGCATCGTCGATCTGCTGCAGATCTCGGCCCGTGATGTGGACACCGACGACGTGCTCGCGGCGATCCTGCCGATCCAGCAGCCGCCGGACGCCATCACCGTCAAACCCCTGCACCTCGGCGTCGCCGATGCGACCCGCACGGTGTCGCTGGCGGTCACCGGCCTGGTCGTCCCCGACGATCGCATCGTGAGCCGGGTGACCCTCGACGACTTCTTCGCCAACCAGAACACCGGCGTCCGGATCAACGGCACGCCCCCGCTGGGAGTGGTGCGGCGGTGCGCCGCGCTGCTCGACGTCGGCGGTCACTCACGGGCCGCTCGCGCATTGCGCGACCGCGGCAGCACCATCCGCACTGCGCTGGACGCCGGACTCACCGACGCCGCCACGCTGATCGCGGCACGTGCCGACGGCGCACAATTGGCCGTCGACGCGGCAGCCACACTGATCGCCGCCGAGGGCGGCGCGGCCCTGCTGCGCGGCGCCCATCCCGAACGCCTCGCCCGCGAAGCCGCATTCACGCTGGTCGCGGCCAGTAGACCACAGTTGAAGGAGCTGCTGGTGGACAGGTTCAGCGCGCCGCCCGCCGCGCGTACTCCCTGAGAAAGGTGGCCTCGACGATGGCCATGTTCTCGATCTCGCCCGGATCGACGCTCTCGTTGGGCGCGTGGATCAGGCACGACGGTTCCTCCACACCGAGCAGCATGATCTCCGCTTCCGGATAGGTTTCGGCGAACACGTTGCACAGCGGGATCGAACCGCCCTGCCCCATCAGCACGACGTCGGTGCCGTAGGTCGTGGTCATCGCGTCGACCATCGTGTCGAAACCGGGCCCGGAGGTGGTGCCGCGAAACGGCGCGCCATCGGCTTCACGCTCGAAGGAGACCCGGACGTTCCACGGGGCGGCCGCGGTGAGATGGTCGATGAGCGCCTGTTGGGCGACCTTGGCGTCCACCCCGGGTGGCACCCGCAGGTTGATGCGCGCACGCGCTTTCGGCTGCACGGCCGCCGACGACCCCACCACCGGCGGGCAGTCGATGCCGAGCACGGTCGCCGCCGGCCGTGCCCACACCATGTCGGCGACGCTGCCCGAACCGACGACGTCGACCCCGTCGAGGACGCCGGCGTCGGTGCGGAAGGCCTCGACCGGGTAGTCGACGCCCGGCCACGTCGCCGAGGCGTCCAGCCCGGTGACGGTGGTGTTGCCCTCGGCGTCGCGCAGCGAGGCGAGCATCGCGATGAGCGCGGCGAGTGCATCCGGTGCCGCTCCGCCGAACATTCCGGAATGCATTGCCGAGGAAAGCGTCTCGACGGTCACCACGACGTTGGCGATACCCCGCAGGCTCGTGGTCAGGCTCGGCCGGCCGATTGCGAAATTCCCCGAGTCGCACACCAGGATCGCGTCGGCGCGCAACAGGTCCGGGTGCTTCGGGACGAAGTCCTCCATGCCACCGGTGCCCTGCTCTTCCGAGCCCTCACCGACGATGGTGATGTTGACCGGGATGTCGCCGCCGAGCGCCCGCAACGCAGCCAGGTGCACGGCGATGTTGCCCTTGCAGTCCGCTGCGCCGCGGCCGTACCAGCGACCGTTGCGTTCGGTGAGTTCCCAGACCGGCGAGTCCCACTCGTCGGCACCGAGGGGCGGCTGCACATCATGGTGGAAATAGAGCAACACCGTCGGCGCATCGTCGGGACCGGCCAGGTGCCCGGTCACCGCTTTGCTGCCATCGGCGGTCACATGCGACTCGACGTCGCCGAAACCCAACTCGGTGAAAGTGCCGAGCAACCAGTCGACCATCCGGTCACAGTCCTCCGGCGGAGTGCCGGTGGGGTCGTAGACGGATTCGAACGCGACCATCTCGGCGAGCTCGGTCTTCGCCTGCGGCATCAATTCCCGCACGCGCTCGCGCAGGCTCTCGTCGGTCGTCGTGTCGTCGGTCATCGGCGCTCCCTCGCAATCGGATCGGCGTGACATCAGCCTGTCACGATGTAAGGCGTGAGGCGCGGTGGCAGCCCTTCGTGACGGCCTCTCCAAGCTCCGGCCTCCTCAGGGACCAGGTGCTCACCACAAGACCACGATCGCCTGTCACACCAGGTCGTGGGTTTCCAGCCGACCGTCAGCGATCGCGTCGAGCATCGCGGCATGGTCGGCCTCGTCGATGTCGGCGTAGGACTCCGAGAAGTCGGCGATGGCATCGGCGAAGCCCTTGGCGCTACCGAGGTACTCGGCGATCTGGAGGCGTGAACCGGTTCGGGCGTGCGCATGTGCCAGTGCCCGACCGCACAACTTCGCGTAGAGCTTCATGTCGTCGGGACTCAACGCCTCGATCACCACCGACCCCTTGCCGTCACGCAATTGCCGGACGTACAGGTCACGCTTCTCGCCGTTCTCGTCGAGTCCGGAGGTCCAGCCGAGGAACACGTCACTGGCCGCCTGCAGCAGCCGCTGGCCCTCGACGACCCGCTGCCCCTGGTTGGCGTACTGCTGAGTGGGCACGTAGTCGGCGAGCACCGAGCGCTGCGCCTCCTTCATCTGCAGGAACAGCGGATCGTCGGACCGTGCGCCATGCATCAGCACGATCCAGGCACGAGTGCCGACGCTGCCCACTCCCACCACCTTGCGCGCCACGTCGACGATCGTGAACTGGTCGAACAACGCCCTAATGTGGTCGGGCAACATCGTGCGGTAGGCATCGACCCGGCCCGCGATCCGGTTGGCGACCTCGTCGGCGTGGCTGTCGGGGAACAACTCGTGGATCGGGACCAGCAGCGGCGGATCGCTACGGATGTGCACATTGCCGTCGGCATCGATCACGCAGAGTTTCGCCACCGCCTGGGTGCTGTTGCGGTGCTGCGCCTTCCGCAGCCCCTTCAGCGTGCGTGCCTCGGTCGAGGTGTCGAGTTTGGAGGTCACCTTCGTCAACACCTCTTCGGTGTCGATGCGGGCATACCAGCAGTCCATCGTCGACATGGCCGCGCTGGCCGTCATCCACTTCTGATACGACTTGGCCACGTCGCGCGCGTGCCGTCGGGTGGTGGCGGCATCGAAGCCGCTTCCCCGTCCGGCCACGGTGAAACTGGCCGCCAGCCGTTTCACGTCCCACTCGAACGGACCAGGAGCGGTCTCGTCGAAGTCGTTGAGATCGAAGATCATCCGCCGCTCTGGGGTGTTGAACACACCGAAGTTGCTCAGATGAGCGTCACCGCAGAGTTGTGTCATGATCCCGGAATGAGGCACCGCGGCGAGGTCGGCCGCCATCACCGCCGCTGCGCCGCGGTAGAACGTGAACGGCGTCGCCGCCATCCGGGAATTGCGGACGGGTACGAGTTCGGGCACACGCGAGGTGGCCTGCCGGGTGAGGATCTCGATCGGATCGCCCCGCTGGGCCTGGTCCACACACGTGGCGAGATCGGTGATGGTCGCCGTCATCGACGCCTCCTACTGATACGAGACGAACGACGGTGTGGGCCGCACCTGCATGGTCCGCGCCGGACTGAACGTCGGGGTGTCCTCGGTGTAGAAATTCTTCCACCCCAGCCACACGTTCGCAGGTAGATCGGCGATCACCCGCTGCCATGTTCCCTTCTTCACCGGCGGACTACCGTGGCCGTCGGCGTGGATCACCACCTGCAGTTCGGGTCGGGCGGTGTCGAGGCGGTCGCGGCCGACCACCATGTCGGTGTCGAATTCGTGTACGACGAGCAGTTTCTGCGGAAGCCCCCGGGCACGGGTGAGGTCGGCCAGCCAGGCCGAGGTGCGGTTGACCTCGTCGACGTCGACGGACCCGATCTGGGTCAGGTGCACCTGATCGGGTTTCAGTCGCCATTCCGGGTCGAGCGCCAGTCCCACGTTCGGTTCGGCGAGCAGCGAGGCGTAGCGCTTGGCCTGCGTCAGGAAGTCGGCGCGCCCCGGCTGCAGATCGAGTGTCACATACACCCCGGCGTCCTGCGCGGCCTGCACCCACGGCCGGAGCCGCTGCGGGTCGATCATGCTGGAATACGTCCCGTCGGGTCCGGGTTGCGACGACGCGACGGTGGCGATGATCTCGAAGGCCGGCACCACCGGCGTCGCGCTGAACGGCCGATACTGCGCCGCAAGCTGATCGACCCGCTCGACCGACGCCTGCGCGCCCTGCGCACCCAACGGGCCGAGTGAGGGATCACCCGGTGAGCCGTACAGCGCCACCAGGCGCCGCCCGGGAAAGATGAGCTGGCCGCCGCCGGGGAGCTCGGGCTGGGTGCGGGCCGCCCGGGTCTGGCGTGCGAAGGCGCGGCTGTCACCGAAGCCCGTTCCGAATGCGCGCACCGTCGCGTCCGGGTGTTCCCGCAACATGCGGACCGACTCACCGGTGGACCGCGGATCGTCGACGGGCACCCGAACGACCTGCGCTCCGGCGGCCTCTGCGGTGAAAGCCGCGTCCGGGGACGCGTCGGCACCGAGATACACGAGCGTGGTACCACGTTGGGCCGCATGCTGTTCGATGAGATCGTCGGGGTCGGTGGTGACCAAGGCATCGGTCAACCCGCGCGCCACGGAGGAGGCGGCACCCAGCACCACGACGCGCTCGGGTGCCAGGCGTGCGAGTTCCGCGCGCACGGCCGCGCGTCGCGCCGGACTGACGGCCAGGGTGGGGGTGTCGTATCGTCGCGCGGCGGCCTTCGCACGCCGCCGAACATCGTCATTCGTGTTGGCGGGCATCAGGATCGCGGCGCCGGCGTGGCGGAACAATGTGCGACTGACCAGGACCCCGTCCACCGGCCCATCGTCGGCGACCACGCCAGAGGTGGCCTCGGCAAGTTCGGTCGCCGGCCCGGACGACCGGATCGTCGGCGAGGCGACGGTGAGAGCCGCGATCAGTGTCACGGCGATGACAATCGACCACACGCGTCTGCGTGACATCGGACCGATTGCCCCCTTCGCTGTCGCGGTCGTCGAACTCGTCGGCGCTCACATGCCCGCCGCGGCACCAACGTAGCAGCCTTTTGGGTTGCCGCAACCACCCGAAAGTCGCTGCAGGTCAAGCGCTGTCGCGACGTTGCAGGTGCAAGAGGCGGAGTTCGGCGCGAATGCGTTCAGCGTCGGGGCCGAGCCGCGAACGTGACCGATGACGCGGCGGGGCCCACCCCCCGGTTCGTTGTATACCGATCGCAATCGGCGACAGCACGGCAATCAGGAGGAGCAGCAGGATCAACATGTTCATGACTGAAAGTATGTTCTCGTAAATATCCCGCCGACAGTGGCCTGAACGACATTGTTCGCAAAATTTCGGCCATACTGGATGGGTGTTGAAGAAGGTCGCCGTCGTACTGCATCGCCAGGTGGCGCTGTTCGAGTTCGGGGTGGTCAACGAGGTGTTCGGCCTCGATCGCACCGATGACGGCGTCCCGGCCTTCGAATTCCTGATCGCCTCGCCGGATCCGGGGGTTCCACTGAGCATCGGTCACGGCGCGGCGGTGGTCCCACCGCACACGCTCGACGACTGCCTCGACGCCGACCTGGTGGCTGTTCCGGGTGGCAGCACCGACCCGGACTTCGCACCCGAGATACTCCAGACCCTGCGCGGGGTGGTCGACAACGGGGGCCGCGTGCTCACGGTGTGTACTGGCGCCTTCGCTGCAGCCGAGGCCGGCCTACTCGACGGTCGCCGGTGCACGACGCATTGGCGCCATGGCGCCGAACTCGCCCGCCGCTATCCGAAGGCGATCGTCGACACCGACGTGTTGTTCGTCGATGACGGGCCGGTCACCACGAGCGCCGGAACCGCCGCCGGAATCGACGCGTCATTGCACCTTGTCCGCGCGGAATATGGGCCCGACGTCGCCAATCGCATCGCCCGCCGAATGGTGGTGCCGCCGCATCGCGACGGCGGACAGCGTCAGTTCGTGGAGGCACCCGTACCTGCCTGCGAGTCCGACGGGTTCGCCCAGGTTCTCGACTGGATGGTCGAACACCTCGATACCGACATCACGGTCGACGAACTGGCCAACCGGATGCACATGTCCACGCGCACCTTCGCCCGGCGCTTTGTCGACGAGGTCGGGGTGTCGCCTCACCGATGGCTGACCGAGCAGCGGGTGCTGCACGCGCGCCGGTTGCTCGAATCCACCACACTGCCGGTCGACGACGTCGCCGCCCGGGTGGGTTTCGCGTCCGCGACGTTGCTGCGCCACCACTTCAACGCCACCGTCGGGGTCACGCCGACCGTCTACCGCCGCCGATTCGCCGCCCGCTGAGCGGGCCCGGCTACCCGGAGCCGGTGTCGGTGGTCGACCTCTCGGCAGCGTAGGACTCGGCGAAGGAGACGCGCGGGGTGGTCGCGGTGTGCACGAGCGCCATCGCGACGAAGGTGAGGGTGGCCAGCGCGAACACCGCGGTCACCACGAGGGCGCCGATCTGGGCCACCGTACAGAGCACGCCGTCGCCGGCCGACGCGGCCACGGCCGCGCTCATCGCCAGTGCAGTTCCGAACAACGCCCAGGCGGCACTGCGGATGCGCGGACCGACCACCGATGCGTAGAAGAGTCGCTGGTAGATGGCCAGCTCGAACTCGTCCACCGATGCCAGCCGGACCTCGTCGGTCCCGGCGAGCTCGCGGAGTTCGCGGGCGAGCGTCACGTCACGCTGCAATGTCGCGGTCTCATGTTGCCGGTAACGCACGAACGCGATGACCCCGACGGCCGCCGCGAGTAGCCCCAACCCCACTACCGCTGCCCAACTGTCCACGCTGCCACGCTACATGCGGGCATTTCGCATCGTTCGCGGGGTCACAGTCACCTCGAGAGCTGCCATCGAACTCGAGCACGCGGACACGACAACGCCGACATGACCGGGGCGCTCGGCCATGTCGGCGTGTCAGGAGCAGACGTCAGACGGACTGCGCCTGCCACATCCAGTGCAGCTGCTCGAGCTTCGAGACGATCTCGATCAGCAGGTCCTGAGTCACCGGATCGGCCGACTCGGTGGCCTGGACTCGCTCGCGCAGACCGCCGATCACCGACTGCAGGTTATCGATGACCGCGGTGACGACGTCACTATCCTGGGTCCAACCTTCGCCGAAACCCTTGGTGTTCGCGGTTTTCGCGACGGTCTCTGCGCGGCCGTCCGGGCTGACACCGATAGCGGTTGCGCGCTCGGCTGCGGCATCGGTGAACTCGCGCGCGACCGAGACCAACTCGTCGAGTTCGAGGTGAACCGAACGGAACTGACGTCCGACGACGTTCCAGTGCGCCTGCTTGGCGATCAGCGACAGGTCGATCAGGTCGACGAGGGTGTCCTGCAACGCCTTACCGGTGACCGACTTCTGCTCTTCGGTGAGCGTGCTGGTGATGGGTGTGTTGGTGGCCATGGTGGACCGCTCCTTTCCTTGCGTGGGCTGTACGCGTCGGTGCGGGTCGGGTCAGACCCGAACCGTGATGTTGTGCTCGATATTTCCCTTGGTGGCCTTGGAGTACGGGCAGAAGGCATGGGCGCCTTCGGCCAGCTCCTTGGCCTTTGCCTCGTCGAGGCCCGGCAAATAGGTCTCGATGGTGGCGACGAGGGCGAATCCGCCGTCGGCGTCGTCCTTGCCGATGCCGACCGTCACGGTCACCGTCGCCTCGTCGGGCACCTGCGCGCCCGCCTGCTTGGCGGTCGCCCGCAAAGCTCCGAGGAAGCACGACGCGTAGCCGGCTGAGAACAACTCCTCGGGATTCGCGCCTTCGCCGCTGCCGCCCATCTCGGTGGGCGGCCGCATGTCGAGGTCGACCCGGCCGGGCTGCGAGACGACCTGGCCGTCTCGGCCACCCCCGGTTGCCGTGGAGGCGACGGTGTACACGGGATCAATTGCTGCCATGGGCTTCTCCTGACTCACTCGGTGTTGCTGAATCCACTCGGTGTCGCTGGATCACAGTGCGTTCACACGGTTCTGGACGTTTGCTTCGTCATTTTCCTTTCACCGCAACCGAACTGCGACACCGCGGGCATTCACCCCAGTAGGTGACCTCGGCCTCATCGATGCGGTAGCCGTGATCGTCATCGGGCAGCGCACACGGGGCCTGCCCGACCGCGCAATCGATGTCGACGATCTGTCCGCAGCGACGACAGATCAGATGGTGATGATTGTCGCCCGTGCGGGTCTCATAGCGGACCGGCGAACCAGCCGGTTCGATGCGCCGAAGCAGACCGCGATTCGTACACGCGCGCAGGACGTCGTAGACGGTCTGCGTGGACACCCCGCCGAGGTGTTCGCGGACCCCGGTGGCGACGAAATCCGCGGTCGAGTGCGGGTGATCGTCCAGAATCTCCAGCACCGCGATGCGGGGCGCGGTGACCCGCATTCCCGCTTCGCGAAGCCGTCGATGGAACCGGTGACGATCTGACATGACTCCACTGTAGCAGTTTTCTGGAACGAGTCCAGAAATAGGAACAGTTCCAGAAAATCAGGGAAGGCTTGCCTGAACCCGCGCCGCCTCGCGGACTCGGCAGGTGTCACCTATGCTCGGACCCACGAGGTCGTATGTAGCAGCGGGCCAGAGTCCCGTTGTTCGCGTCCGCGGTGTCCTCATCTCTCAGGCACCGCGTCGAAAAGCGCATGCGGCCTCATCACCACGAGAGAGAACGCATGTCCGAGATCACCACCGCCACCCGTCATCGTTCCGTCCGAGCCGACGAGATGGCCGAGCTGCACCGCGAACGCGCGATGGGCGGGCTGGGCACCGAGACAACCGACCGCGAGGTACGACGCATCAGTCTCGCCGACTTCGCGCAGCGCCGCGGGCAGATCGCCGACGACCTCTGGGCGGCGGCAACCGACATCGGCTTCTTCCAGGTCGTCGATCACGGCATCGACATGGCCGAGGTCAACCACACCTTCGACATGTCGGCGCGATTCTTTGATCTGCCCACCGTGGTGAAAGAACAGTATCCGCTGCGCAAAGGCCAAAACGCGGGCTGGGAATACATGAGTCAGGTTCGGCCGTCGGTCGGCACGCCCGACCAGAAGGAGTCCTTCCAGGTCACCCGCCCGCGGATGGACGGCCTCTGGCCCGGTGAGCACGAACTGGCCGGGTTCCGCGCCACCATCGAGGAATTCGAGCGCAAATGCTGGCGTCTGGCGATGGACCTACTGAGCTGTTTCGCCGACAAGCTCGGCCTGGACCGGGAATTCTTCACCCGGGCACACGATCCCGCCTCCCGCACCTACCAGAGCACGCTGCGTCTGCTGCACTACTACGCATTTCCCGCCGAACTGCTCGACGCGGACTCCGCGTGGCGTGCCGGTGCCCACACCGATTTCGACGCCCTGACGCTGCTCTTCCAGCGCACCGGTCAAGGGGGTCTGCAGGTGTTGCCCGGCGCCGAGGCCGAGGGTCAGGCCTGGACACCGGTCGAACCCTCCGACGACGCGATCACCTGCAACATCGGTGACATGCTGATGCGCTGGTCCGATGACCGTCTGCCGTCGAACTTCCACCGCGTGCGGGCCCCGCGCCGCGGCGAGTACACCGGGCCGCGCTACACGATCGCCTACTTCGCGCAGGCCAACACCGACGTGGTGATCGAGAGCGCCGCGGGCACGTACCCGCCGATCACGGCCGCCGACTACATCGCGCAGCGCGTCGCGGCCAACTACGGCAAGTAGGGGACGTCGTGACCACACCGGCAACACCCGCCGCACCGGCAGCTCCCACACCCGCGTTCCGCGACGTCACTGTCTACACCGGCGGCGCCTGGCACAGCCATCAGGACGTCCTGGTCGAGGACGGCGTGGTCACGGCGATCACCGCAACCCCACATCCCGGTGATGGCAACGGCCACCTGATCCCCGGGTTCGTCAATACCCACACTCACCTGCAGCAGTCACTGATGCGCGGCATCGCCGAGTGCACACCACTGCTCGAGTGGCTACTCGCCGTCGGCGAGGAGTCGGTGGCCATCACCCCGCGACGCGCCTATCTGGCCGCGGTGTCGGCATGTCTCGAGGCGTTGCGGTCGGGTACCACGACCGTCGTCGAGCACATGTGGCCACACCCCTCGACCGAAGTGCACGGTGCGGTGATCCAGGCGTTGGCCGACACCGGGATTCGTGCGGTGCTGGGCCGCGGTGTGGCAGACCGTCCGGATGCCACCCGCAAGTGGGGATTCGAGCCACGGCTGATGCAGCCGCTCGACGAAGTACTCTCGCATGTGGATCATCTGCGCACGCAGGTTGCCGATACGCCGATCTCGATGGCGCTGGCGGTGCCCAACCCGCGGTCGGTGACCGAGACCGGGATGGCCACGCTACGTGAGTTCGCCCAACGTCACGAGCTCCCGGTGTCCATCCATCTGCTCGAAACCCCCACCGACGACCGGATGTGCCTCGAACACGCCGGCGTCGGTGCGGTGGAGTATCTCGACGGCAACGGGTTCCTGTGGGACCGGGTGCTGGCCGTGCACTGTGTCGAACTCGACGACCTCGGACAACAGATCCTCGCCGAACGTGGGGTGGCCGTGTCCCACAATCCGCTGTCGAATATGCGTCTGGGCAGTGGGATCGCACCGGTTCCGGCCATGCTCGAACGCGGCATCCGGGTGGGCCTGGGCGTCGACGGGGCGGCCAGCAACGACACCCAGGACATGCTGGAGACCTTCCGGATCGCCGCCTACCTGCAGCGGGCGCTACACCGACGCGCGGACCTGCTCGGTTTCGGCGCCATGCTCGACATCGCCTGCGGTGGTGCGAACAGCGCACTCGGCCTCCCCGCGGTGAGCGGTGGGGTCACCGTCGGCGCCCCGGCAGACCTGACACTGTTCCGGTTCGACCGCGACTACGCGACGCTGCCGGTCCGCGACCCCGGTTCATCTGTGCTCACCACCGGCTCACCGAGGATTGTCGACACCGTGATGGTCCACGGCCAGGTGGTGGTAGCCGATGGACACAGCACTCTCATCGACGAGGCCGAGTTCACCAAAGAGCTGCTCGCGTTGGAGAGTTGAGACTGTTGCGGGTGCGCTATCGCGCCCGGAACATCTTCGTCGGACGCATCCGGGTCGAGTCGGGCAGCCACTGATTGACGTTGCGCCGCAAGGTGAACACACTGGCGACGATGAGCAGAGCGAATTGCAGCCACGCGATGACCGGCATCGCCGACCATACCTCCGGGTAGTCGAAGAGCAGGTCGATGCCGATGGGGATGCACATCAGGTTGATCACCACCGCAGCGAGGAAGAAGTTGCGGCAGTTGCGGCTGTGATGGGTGACCGAGGCCACCAGCAGCGCGTACTCGATCACCAGGAACACCACAATCGTGGCGAGCATGAACGGCGGGAAGAAGCCGGCCAGCGAGTCGACTTGATCCTCCGGGCTGGCATTGCGTGGGTCGTTGACCACCCCTTCGAGCAGGCGTGCCCGCAGCAGGTCGCTGATCATCCCGAGGTTGAGGAATCCGTAGACGACGCTGATCAGCCCGGCGATCGCCGAACCCCACCACGCGACTCGCGCGTGCAGACTCAACGCCGCCGGCGCCGGTCCGGGATCGCCGGGCCGCGGCGGGTACAGATTCGCTTCGTCACGGTCGCGCGACCTGTGCTCGATGGCAGCCATGTCCTCGGCGTCGAGTTCGGCCTGGGTCGGAATCCGATCCGGGTCGTCAGGGTCGGTCATGACGCGATTGTCCCACGGCCATCCCGCCTCACCGCGAGATCTTCAGCATGCGCCCGACGGTTGCCTGCCACATCGTGCCGTCAGGGGCGATGGTGCCGGTGAGTTCGAGCGGTTCGTCGATCGGGCCATCCCCCACCCGGAGCGTGCGCACTCGTTGTCCGGTCGCGAAATCGGTTGCCACGTAATAGACCGGGCCCAGCTGCTGCACCGATCCGGGCACGTACGGGCCGTAACCGAGCGAGTTGATCAGGCCGTCTCCGCGGGTCAGTCGCGGCAGGGTCGCGATCCGGTCGCGGTTCTCCCAGACCCGGCGGCACCCGCTCGGCGACACGTCGATCCGGGTGGACCCACCCACGAACGGGGCATTCGTCGGCACGCTCGGTCCGGTGACCGCCATCGGCGGGTACTGGTAGCCGTAGGTGCTCGGGATCACCAGCGAGTCGCCCCAAGCCAGAATCGAGTTCTCGGTGCCCTGCCCCGAACCACCAAAAGCGGGCATTCGGCAGACCGTGGCGCCGGAATCACTGTCGTAGACGATCAGCTCCGGCCGCGCGGCGTTGTCGACGATCGCTACCCAGCTGTCCCCGCCGGGGCCGAAGTAGGTGGGGGTGGTCCCCGACCCCCAGGTCAGCTGACCGGGACGCCTCGCCGCACCACGGTCGTAACCTCGGCGCCACACCACACGGGGGACGCCGTCGGCGCCGGCGCGCATCTCGTAGAGCGCGTGCGTGGAGAGCACCGAGACCCCCGATTCCCGCACCGACAACCCGTTGCCCAGGTCTTCTCCGGGCCGCAGGTGCATCGAGCGGACTCGGGTGTCGTCGACAGTGCCCACCACCCCGTGGGTGGTCGCGAACCAGATCCGGTTGTCGAAGTCCGGCGCCAGACCGGTGATCGCGTCGCCGTCGGGGATGTGGCCGGAGACGTCCACGCGGTCGTCGACGTAGACCTGCCAGCCAATGGGGGTCTGGCGGTGTGCGACCCGGAGAATCTCACCCGATCCGTCGGCGACGACAACGCGGTCACGGCTGTCGAGGTAGCCGTAGACACCGCCCAGCAGTCCACCCTTGGCCAGCTGCAGCCGTGCCACCGGCGCGGCGGTCTGTGGATCGAACAGGGTGACCGTCGGTACGGCGAATTCCGGTGGCGCAGTGCCCACGAACTGCGTACACAACGACACGGGCATACCGTCGCTGCCGATGAACGTCGCCGCGCAGGCCCCGCCGGGTACCGAGGAACCGGCCAGGCGGGCGGTGCGTCCGGGGCCGCGGAAAGGCGTCGAATCCGTCGACCACAGATCGCCGTGCATCAGCGAGGTGCCGACGGGACCGACCCCGGCGGGCGGCTGCGGCGAGACAGCGGGCGCCGCGCCGGCCGAGGGTGTGGTCACCACCATCGTTGCCGCGATCAGCGCGATGATCGCGGTCCACCTCGACGTCCGCACCGTACCCACCGACCTCATCTCAGTCCCCCACACGGGCGACAGCACATCACATTCCCGATGCGCCCGGAAGCGTCTTGGGCGAGTCGAGCCGAATCAAGTGTCCTACGACGAGTTGTCGGCGTCAGCTGTCGAAATGCGTGAGCAGGAACTGTGTTCCCGGCAGCAATGTCGTCAGCATCGGCAACGCATGGTTGACCACCAGGCCCGGGAAGATCGGCGGGATCTCGTTGGTCACCAGCGCGACGTCGGCGCCCTGCGCGCGCCAATCCCGGTAGAGCTGCTGGACCTGGCCGTACGGGATGACGTCATCGCTGATGCCGCCCTCGAGCAGGACCGGGGCATTGGGCGTCAGGCGACCGATCCGCTGCTCGTCGACCGCCTTCTTGGCTGCCGGGCTCCGGTCTATGACCGCCGAAAGCGACTCCCCGGTACGCGTCCACTGAGTGGTGCGTTGGAACCCGAACGCGAGCCCGGTGTCACCGATGCACTGCGTGGCCACCTGGGAGAGCACGTGCCGTCCAAACGCCGTGGTCTCCCGGTCGAGTACCGGCTGCAGCGACGGATACCGAGCCGCGAGACCGTTGATCGCGTAGCCGATGGCGCCGGCGATGAACGTGCCATCGATCTGCTGGGTCACCTTGGCGAGATCGGCCGGCGGCGCACCGGCATAAGTCGCCTTGACGTTGAGTTCGGGCGCATAGGTCTGCGCCATTTCGGCGGCCGAGGCGGCGGCACCGCCGCCCTGCGAGTACCCGGAGAAGCCCACCGGTGCATCGTCGCCCGCCTTGGCCAGCCGGAGCGCCGCCCGCGCGCCGTCGAGCATGGCGGCACCGGATTCTCGCCGGTTCACGTAGGTGTGCACGCCCGGGGTGCCCATGCCGATGTAGTCGGTGATGAACACGCGGACACCGTTGATCAGCAACAGGTTCAACTCGAGCGCGGTGTAGTTGACCGCGATGCTCGGCTTCGCCGGATCGATGGCGAGGGGGAAGTTCATCATCTTGGAGCCGGCGCACTGGTCGCCTTGTCCCACGGTGCCGGGTCCGAGGACGACCGTCGGCCGCTTGCCGCCGCGCTGCCAGGGCGCGGTGGGCTCCACCAGCGTGCCGGTCACCGCGGCGGGTTTCCCGTCCTGATAGCTCGAGGTGTACATCACCCGGGTGGCCGTGCCCGGCCACTGGTTCGGCACGCCCGGGATCTGCAGCAGCAGCGGACTGGGCTCGCTACGGATGACGGCGCCGGGATCGGTGTCGAACTGCGCGGGCGGTGTATAGAAGTCGCCGGCGGCCGTCGCGGCCGGCGCTCCCACCGCCAGGCCGGAACCGACGACCAGACCGGTGACCACCAGCGCGATGAGCCGCCGTGGTGCCCAGGTAGTGTGCAATCGCCTCATTGAGATACTCCCCCACCTTTGTTTCATTCCCAGTAAGCTACCGCACAGTAACTTATCGGGGTGATCGGGGTCATCTTTCTCGCGATCACCGCACCCTCGTCAACGCATCCTCCGACCCCCACCCTCCCCGTCTACTGCGCGCCGTTCCCCGTTCACTGGGCCCTGTTCGCGTCGACTGGGCCCTGTTTCTCGTCGGCTGGGCACGCGCGGTCAGATCACCAAGCCGAGCAGGAGTACGACGATCAGACCGGCCACCGACAGCACGGTCTCCATCATCGACCAGGTCTTGAAGGTCTGGCCGACGCTCATCCCGAAGTACTCCTTGACCAGCCAGAACCCGGCGTCGTTGACGTGCGACAGGAACACTGAGCCGGCGCCGATCGCCAGCACGACCAGCGAGGTCTCCCCCGAACTCAACCCGTCGACCAGCCCGAGCATCAACGACGACGCGGTGATGGTCGCGACCGTGGCCGATCCCGTGGCCAGGCGGATGAGCGCGGCCAGCGTCCAGGCGAGCAGCAGCACCGAGACGTTGACGTCCGTGGCCCAGTCGGCCAGCAGGGTGCCGATACCGGTGTCGACGAGGACCTGCTTGAAGCCACCGCCAGCGGCCACGATGAGCAGGATGCCGGCGATCGCGGGGAGGGCTGCACCGGTGCATTTGGAGATCGTGTCCCGATTCATCCCCGACCCGCGGCCGAGGGTGAACATGGCGACCACCACGGCGATCAGCAACGCGATGACGGGCGTGCCGAGGACGTCGAGCACCTGGCGCACGATCTGGTTCTCGTCGTCGACGAAGATCTCGGCTAGGGCCTTGCCCAACATCAGCACCACCGGCAACAGGACGCTGAACATGGTGACCGCGAAGCTCGGGCGGCGGGTGGTGGGCCCGTCGGCGGGATCGGCGGCGAAGGTATCGGGGATCGGTACCGTCACCCAGCGACCGGCAAAGGTGCCGAACAGCGGCCCGGCCACGATGATGGTCGGGACAGCCACCAGCACACCGAGCGCCAGGGTGGTACCGAGGTCGGCGCCGAGTGCGTCGATCGCGACCAGCGGACCAGGGTGCGGCGGCACGAATCCGTGCATCGCCGACAGACCTGCGAGCGCTGGGATACCGATGGTGATCAGACCCAACCCCGAGCGCCGGGCGACCAGGTAGATCACCGGCATCAGCAGGACGAGGCCGATCTCGAAGAACATCGGCAGGCCGATGATCGCGCCGACGAGCGCCATCGCCCAGGGCAACATCCGTGGCGAGGCGTGCCCGACGATGGTGTCCACGATCTCGTCGGCACCACCGGAGTCGGCCAGGAGTTTGGCGAACATCGCACCGAGGGCGATGAGGATACCCACACCGGCCGCGGTACTGCCGAACCCATCGGTGAAGGACTCGAGCAACGTCGGGATCGATTCGCCGGCAACAATTCCGACGGTCGCGGCACCGCCGATCAGAGCGAGGAACGGATGCACCTTGGCGATCGTGATCGCCACGACGATCACCGCGATGCCGGCCAGCGCCGCAACGATCAGCTGCCACCCGGGGGCAATGGGTTCGGGGAGTTCGGCGTCGGCGGCCAGTACCGCCGTTTGTAGGGTCGTCATGACTGGTCGTTCTCCTGAAGAAGGGCGACGGACTGTTCGACGATCGCGTCCACGCTCTGGTCGACGTCGACCACACCGCCGGCCTCGTCGGGGCCGAGCGGCTCGAGAGTGTCGAACTGCGACTGCAGCAGTGTCGCGGGCATGAAATGTCCGGGGCGCGAGGCCTGCCGGCGGGTGATGACCTCGATGGGACCGTCGAGATGAACGAAGAAGACCGACGGCGCATGTGCGCGCAGCTGGTCACGGTAGGAGTGTTTGAGCGCCGAACAGCTCACCACGCCGCCGTCGGCGTGCTGCGCCAGCCACTGTCCGATGGATTCCAGCCAGGGACGACGATCAGCGTCGTCGAGGGCGCGACCGGCCGACATCTTCGCGATGTTCTCCGGCGGATGAAAGTCGTCGGCATCGGCGAACGGCGCCCGCACCCGCTGGGCCAACGCCGCCCCTACGGTCGACTTCCCCGACCCCGACACCCCCATCACGACCACTGGTGACCGCATCAGAACTCCTACCTGTTGTGCTTCTGGTCACAGAGATTGCCTCAATAGTCATACTTTTGCAAGTACGAGCGCTCACAAGTACTCATATTCGGTCGATGCGTGGAGTAATGACAAGATGAATGGGTGAGTCAGGACACTTCCGGCATCGGCAAACGGCACGACCAGGTCCTCACGTCGATCGGACGACGCATCGTCGCGGGTGAGCAGCCACCAGGCAGCGTCCTCACCCTCGACGGCATCTGCACGCAGTACGAGGTGTCGCGCACCGTGGCGCGTGAGGTGATCCGGGTCCTGGAATCGATGGGCTTGGTGAGCTCACGGCGCCGGGTCGGTATTACGATCCAACCGCAGACCAAGTGGAGCGTGTTCGACCCCCGCCTGATCCGGTGGCGCCTCGACGGCGACAACCGCGCCGATTTTCTGCTCACCCTGTCGGAGCTACGTCGCGGCTTTGAGCCGGTGGCCGCGGCATTGGCCGCCGAGCGGGCCGACGAACATCAGTGCCGCATCCTCGCGGCGGCGGTGTCGGACATGGTCGTCCACGGACGCAGCGGCGACCTGGACGCTTACCTACTGGCCGACAAGATCTTTCACCGTGCCCTACTGGAAGCGAGTGGCAATGAGATGTTCCGCGCCCTCGCCGAGGTGGTCTACGAGGTCCTCGCCGGACGCACCCATCACGGCATGATGCCGGACAGGCCGAATCCGGAAGCCATTGCGTTGCACGATGATGTCGCGCGAGCCATCCGCC
This sequence comes from Gordonia sp. Z-3, assembly GCF_036233855.1. Classification (NCBI taxonomy): domain Bacteria; kingdom Bacillati; phylum Actinomycetota; class Actinomycetes; order Mycobacteriales; family Gordoniaceae; genus Gordonia; species Gordonia sp. Z-3. The sequence goes on along the minus strand of NZ_JAZARS010000016.1, from coordinate 40,591 downwards.
TGGGCAACCCGGTGGCGGCGGAGAACGCGATGCGCGCCATCATCGTCGAAGCCGCGGCGGCCGTGACCGACGGGGATCGACCGCCGGGTTATAGGTGAAGGGATGTGCGTAGTCCGCGGTCTACGTCGTTGAGCAGGGCAAGAGGAATGCTGCCGGCGTGATCGGTGAGGTCGGCTTTGTTCAGGGTGATCAGGGCGGTGACGTTGACGACGGAGTCTTTGGGTAGTCCAGTGGCGGCTGCGGGCAGGAACACGTTGCCGGGCATGGTTGCCAGGTTGGTGTTGGAGGTAATGACCGCTGCGATGACGGTGGCTATGCGGCTGGCGTTGTAGCTGTCGTCGGAGATGACCACGACGGGACGGCGTTTGGCCGGGCGTGAGCCCGATGGTGCACCGAGATCGGCCCAGTAGATGCCGCCGCGTTCGATCACCAGTCGGACGCGGCGAGGACGTTGCGACCCATGGCAACGGCCTCCTCGGCGGAGGAATCAGAGGTAGTGGCCGGTTGTTCGTCGAGTGCGGTGTTGATCTGGTGGGTGATGGAGGTGGCGTCGAGGGTATCGAGATAGCTGCCCACGGCGCGAGCGAACAACTCCGAGCGACTCAGGCCGAGCTCTCGGGCTCGGCGCGTTGCTCGTTCGAAGGTGTCGTCGGGGATCGAGATGGCGGTCTTCATGCCTAGAGTATAACCCGGTATTACCGGTATGCGTCCGTACAAATCCTTCGGCGACCCCCCGTCCCCCTTGTCTGCGACGCCCATCTGGGCGGCCGGTCACCGAGACGAAACGCCCGCCACGACAACCTGTGTCGTGGCGGGCGTTAACGTGGCGTCGAAGTCTAGACGAGCAACTCGGCGATCTGAATCGTGTTGAGTGCAGCGCCCTTTCGCAGGTTGTCGCCGCTGACGAACAGCGCGAGACCGCGGCCGTCCGGCACACCCGGGTCCTGCCGGATTCGGCCGACCAGCGAGTTGTCCTTGCCCGCCGCCGCCAGCGGGGTCGGCACGTCGGAGAGTTCGACTCCGGCTGCGGCGCCGAGGATCTCCTGCGCCTCCTGCACCGACAACGGGTTTGCGAACTCGGCGTTGATGGACAGCGAGTGCCCGGTGAACACCGGCACCCGCACACAGGTTCCGCTCACCAGCAGGTCCGGCAGACCCAGGATCTTGCGGGACTCGTTGCGCAGCTTCTGATCTTCGTCGGTTTCGCCGGAACCGTCGTCGACCAGCGAGCCGGCCATCGCGAGCACGTTGAACGCGATGGGCGCGACGTACTTGTCGGGTGCCGGGAAGTCGACGGAGCTGCCGTCGTAGACCAGCTTCTCGGCGTCGCCGACCACGGCGCGGGTCTGCGATGCGAGTTCCTCGACACCGGCCAGCCCACTACCGGACACCGCCTGATAGCTCGAGACGATGAGGCGCTGCAGACCGGCCGCGTCGTGCAGCGGCTTGAGCACCGGCATCGCGGCCATGGTGGTGCAGTTCGGGTTGGCGATGATGCCCTTGGGCGGGTTCTTCGCCAGCTCGCCGTTGACCTCGGACACCACCAGCGGGACGTCGGGGTCCTTGCGCCAGGCCGAAGAGTTGTCGATGACTGTCGCACCGGCTGCGGCGAACCGCGGCGCCTGCTCCTTGGACATGGTGCCGCCGGCAGAGAACAACGCGATGTCCAGGCCTGCGGGGTCCGCGGTGGCCGCGTCCTCGACGACGATCTCGCCGTCGCCCCACGGTAGCTTTTTGCCCGCCGACCGCGACGACGCGAAGAACCGAACCTCGTCGGCCGGGAACTTGCGCTCGGCCAGCAGGGTACGCATGACGCCACCGACCTGGCCGGTCGCGCCCACAACTCCGATACTCACCATTTCTATCGCCCCGTTCCCCCGTAGACGACGGCTTCCTCGTCGCCACCGAGATCGAACGCCGCATGCAGCGCGCGCACGGCGTCGTCGAGTTCGGTGTCGCGGCACAGCACCGAGATGCGGATCTCCGAGGTGGAGATGAGCTCGATGTTGATGCCGGCGTTGCTCAGCGACTCGCAAAAGGTGGCGGTGACGCCGGGATGGCTCTTCATGCCGGCGCCCACGAGCGACACCTTGCCGATGTGATCGTCGTAGAGCAGATCGGTGAAACCGATCTCGTCCTTGAGCTTGGTCAGCTTCTCCACGCCGAGCGGGCCGAGCTCGCGCGGCAGGGTGAAGGTGATGTCGGTCTTGCCGGTGTCCACCTTGGACACGTTCTGCAACACCATGTCGATGTTGATCTCGGCGTCGGCGACCGCGCGGAAGACCCTGGCCGCGTAGCCGGGCTTGTCATCGAGGCCGACCACAGTGATCTTGGCTTCGCTGCGGTCATGGGCGACGCCGGTGAGAATGGCTTCTTCCACGGGAATGTCCTCCATCGAACCGGCGACGAGTGTGCCGGGTTTTGTCGAGTACGACGAGCGCACATGAACAGGGGTGTTGTAGCGGCGCGCATACTCCACGCAGCGCAGCATCAGCACCTTGGCGCCACAGGCGGCCAGTTCGAGCATCTCCTCGAAGGAGACGGTTTCGAGACGCTTGGCATCGGGCACGATGCGCGGGTCGGCGGAGTACACGCCGTCGACATCGGTGTAGATCTCGCAGACATCAGCCTTGAGCGCCGCAGCCAGCGCGACCGCCGTGGTGTCGGAGCCACCGCGACCGAGCGTGGTGATGTCCTTGGTGTCCTGGGCGACACCCTGGAAACCGGCGACCAGCACGATCTTGCCCTCGTCGAGGGCGCTACGGACGCGGCCCGGCGTGACGTCGATGATCTTCGCCTTGCCGTGGCTGCTGGTGGTGATGACACCGGCCTGCGAACCGGTGAACGACTGCGCCTGCGCGCCCAGCGAGCTGATCGCCATGGCGACCAGCGCGTTGGAGATGCGTTCACCGGAGGTGAGCAGCATGTCCATCTCGCGCGGCGGCGGAGTCGGGTTGACCTGCTGTGCCAGATCGAGGAGTTCATCGGTGGTGTCACCCATTGCGGAGACCACCACTACGACGTCGTTGCCCTGCTTCTTGGTCTCGACGATGCGCTCGGCGACACGGCGGATCCGCTCGGCCGTTGCAACCGAGGAACCGCCGTACTTCTGCACAACGAGTGCCACGTCGACCACCTTTCGGGGGTTGTCGGATGGTGCATCGCCCCAGTTCGGAAACGCTCGACGTTGAGCAGCGGGGCGAACCTTAGCGGCCATCACCTTACCGGCGGCGACCTTTCTGCCCGAATCCACCACCCTCGGCCACGTGATCCCAGACACATATCCGGGCACGGTCGGCGGCGTCTGCCGGTCGATTCCCTCGGATGGACTGTGATCGCCCGGCGATGGCCCGGCGAGTGTGGTGGTCGACACGTCGCGGGTCGTCCTACCATCGCTGAGGTGGCCACCGGAACCGACGTCGGTGCCTCCGCACGCGGTGGGCGCGTGCCGCGGCGCAACTCAGCCTCCCCCACCGCACCCACGTCCGGTGGCCGCAGCGTATGGGAGTTCTTCGCTCGTCCGGCGGTCCGCAGTTGGATCGAACCGATCCTCGTGTTCCTGGCCATCCGGGCGGTCGGGATCGCCGTGTTGGCGCGATTCGCCCAACTCCGCGACACGACCCTGGGCGACTCCCTCTGGCTGTGGGACGGGCAGTGGATGGTCGCGATCGCCGAGTACGGCTACCGCGACGTCCCGTTCACCCAGACCGACGCCCGCGGTCTGCACACCCCGGACACCGCCTACGCGTTCTTCCCCGGATATCCCTTGCTGGTCGGGGCGGTGGCGAAACTGCCGTTGATCACCCCCTACGGCGCCGCGATCACCGTTAACGTCGTGTTGGGATGTGTGGCCGCAGTCGGCGCGGCACGATTGGGCCGCTGGTGCGCCCGTCTGATGGCCGATCGCTCGCCGATCGGCCCGGCGAATCCCCGGCGTACGGGACTGCTCCTGGTGGCGTTGTTCGCGGCCACGCCGATGTCGGTGGTGCTGAACATGGCATACACCGAGGCGCTGTTCTGCGCGCTCGCGGTGTGGGCGTTGATCGGGGTCCTCGAACACCGTTGGTTGCTGGCCGGCACATGCGCGCTGTTGGCCGGCGCGACGCGGCCGACCGCGGTGGTGGTGGTCGGGGTGGTGATGCTGGCGGCCGTGCTGTCTCGCCGGGATGGCTGGCGGGCCTGGGCGGCGGTCGCGATCAGCCCCCTCGGCTATCTCGGTTACCTCGCGGTGGTGTGGTGGCGAACGGGTTCGCCGACGGGCTGGTTCCGCATCCAGACCGAGGGCTGGGGCACCCGGTTCGACTGGGGACGCTCGACCTTCGACTTCGTCAACGACACCCTCGTGCATTCCGGTGAGGTGGCTCCGGTCGCGACCTCCTGGATCATCGTCAGCACGCTCGGGATGCTGGTGCTGGCGGTGTGGTCGCGAATGCCGTGGCCGGTGCTGCTCTACGGGGTATTGGTGGTCGCGTCGATCGTCTTGTCGAGCGGACTGATGATGAGCCGCGGCCGACTGCTGCTGCCGGCCTTTGTGCTGCTAATACCCCTCGCGGTGATCATGGCGCGGTGGCGGGCGGGGGTGGCCGTTGCGGCGATGGTGCCGATCGTCCTCGGCAGCGCGTGGTTCGGCGCACACATGCTGACGGTGTACCCGCACGCGATGTGAGCTCGCGCCGGGTCGACAACCGGCGCCTCAGCCCTCGCCGCGGGCGGCGAACCCGGCACACAGATAGGCGATGCCGTCCTCGAGCCGGGCTCGGGGATCGACCAACCGCGCCGACACCGGGCTGGCGCCCAGCGAGGACAGGTGCGGAGCCAGCGCCTTGGGCTGCCCGGCGATGAGATCGGCCAGACCGTCGGGTCCCTCGGACGGTTTCTCCGCCCGCAACAGGTCGTCACTCACCGCCACCAGCGCAACGCCGTGCACGTGACTCCATACCGTCAGCGCCATACCGGTGGCCTCGACGAGGTCGACACCGAGGTCGAGAAATCCCGCGGCGAACCAGTCCAGGCAGCGCAGCGATTCGTCGCCGAAACTGTGCCGCGGCGAGGAGTAGGCGAGCACCACCCAGGGGTGGCGCCGGTACAACTCCCAGTCGATGTCGACCACCACCCGGACGCGGTCGCGCCAGCCCCACGGCCCGGGGTCGGCAACCGGATAGGGAAACCGGCGACCGATCTCCTCCGACATCTCCTGCAGCAACGCATCCTTGTCGTCGACGTGGCGGTACAGCGACATCGCCCCGACACCCAGGTCATCGGCGATCCGCCGCATCGACAACGCCCCGATCCCGTCGCGATCGGCCACCGCGATCGCGGCGTCCACGATCGCCTCCAGCGTCAGTTTCAGGCTCGCGGCCCCCTTGTCCGCTGATGCCACCGACCGCTCCTTTCCGCATCACCCACGCAGGCGTCATCATCTGCGGGAATAAATGATTTGCGTACAGCGTACCCACATGGCGTACCGTCATTGCGTACGGCGTACGCGACCGGGTCGTCGTCGCCGTCCCAGCAGATCCAAGGAGCGTTGTCATGTCCGTCCTCACCCCCTCGTCCGATCGGCACCGGAACCCGTCCGGCACCGATCGACGTATGTGGTGGGGCCTGGCGGTGCTCACCCTCCCGGTCCTGTTGGTGTCGATGGACTTCTCCGTCCTCTACCTCGCGATCCCCGCCATCACCGACGCCCTGGCGCCGACCGCCGCGCAGCAGCTGTGGATCCTCGACATCTACGGCTTCCTGATCGCGGGCCTGCTCATCACCATGGGCAACGTCGGCGATCGCATCGGTCGGCGGCGTGTGCTGCTGATCGGCGCGGGTATGTTCGGCGTGGCCTCGGTGGTCGCCGCGTTCGCGCCGAACGCGGCGGTACTGATCGCGGCGCGGGCGTTGATGGGTGTCGGCGGTGCCACCCTGATGCCGTCGAGCCTGTCGCTGATCGCGAACATGTTCCCCGACGCCCGCGACCGTGCGAAGGCGATCGGCGTGTGGACCGCCGCCTTTGCCGGCGGCAGCGCGATCGGACCGGTGGTCGGCGGCGTGTTGCTGCATCACTTCTGGTGGGGTGTGGTCTTCCTGATCAACGTGCCGGTGCTGGCGGTGCTGTTCGTCGCCGCCCCGCGTCTCGTCCCGGAATACCGGGCACCGGTGGTGGCCCGCTTCGACGTGGTCGGCGTGGTCCTGTCGTTGCTGGGCATCCTGCCGCTGGTGTACGCGGTCAAAACGATGGCCGCCGAGGGCACCGACGGCGGAGTGGTCGCGATCGGACTGTTCGGCGTGACGATGTTGGTCGCCTTCCTGGCCCATCAGCGCCGCGCGCCCGCCCCCCTGCTGGACCTCGCCCTGTTTCGCAACCCGCAGTTCAGTGCGGCCGTCTCGGTGGCACTGGTCGGCATGATGGCGCTGGGCGGGATGTCGTATCTGACCGGTGTGTACCTGCAGTCGGTCCGCGGTTTCGACGTCCTGACCGCGGCGCTGGCCGGTCTGCCGATGGCAGTCGCCGTGGCCGTGTTCTCCATCGGCGCGTCCCGGGTGGTTGCGGCGTTCGGCCTGCGTACCGCCTTCGTCGGGGCGGTGCTGTTCGCCGCGCTCGGCAACCTCGGACTGGTGGCATTGTCGCTGTCCGGCCCACTGTGGGTGTATCTGCTGTTCACGTCGATCGCCGGCATCGGGTACGGCATCGTGTTCAGTCTGGTGTCCGATGTCGTCGTGGGGTCGGTGCCGGTGGAACGCTCCGGTGCCGCGTCCGGCATCTCCGAGACGAGTTTCGAACTCGGCACCGCGATGGGACTTGCCCTGCTCGGATCGCTGGCGACGTTGGTGTTCCGGGAACGCTCCGACGGCTGGAGCTTCGGCGACACCCTCGGCGACACGCTGCACCGGGCCACCGAGATGGGCACCGGCGGAACCGAACTCGCCGACGCCGCCCGCGTTGCCTTTGTCGATGGGATGCACGCGGCGTCACTGGCGAGTGTGATCGCGCTCGGGGTGCTCGCAGTGGTCCTGACCGTGGTCATGCGCACCCGCACCGCGTCGCGGACCGACGACCCGACGTCACGCACCGCAGCGCACGACACCGAGGTCGCCGACGTGGACGCCGTGCGCCCGTAACCTGGCGGCGTGCACGAACTCATCGCCGGTCGGCGCAGCGCGCGCGGCTACGACCCCGACGCCACCATCTCCGCCGACGACCTCACCTCGATCCTCGAGGCCGGACGCTGGGCACCCACGTGGGGACGCGTGCAGCCGGTGCGGTTCATAGTCGGCGTGCGCGGCGACGCCACGTTCACCGGGCTCACCGAGATCCTCACCCGCGGCAACGCGGGGTGGGCGCCCGCGTCGGCGGCCCTGGTGCTGGTGTGCACGGCCGCCGAACCCGACGATGAGAAGGCACGCACCTATGCTGCCGTCGACGTGGGTTTGGCTGTGTCGCAGATGATCCTGCAGGCGCAAGCAACCGGTTTCAACGGCCACCCGATGGCCGGATTCGATTCCGACGCGGCCCGGGCCAGGTTCGCCATTCCCGACGAGAGACGTCCGCTCGTGCTGCTCGGTATCGGCCAGATCGCCGATCCCGAGGCCGTGGCGCCCGACATCCGCGAACGCGACGCACGTCCACGCACGCGCCTGCCCCTGGATGAAGTGGCCTTCGCCGGCATCTGGGGCACCCCGTATCCGGCAAACGACCGACCTTGGCCAGAGGGCATTTGATCCGCGACCGTGGCGGGGAGTACAGTCCAGCACATGCAGCGTGCACTCCTTCTCGGTTGCCGCGGCGGGGTCTGATTCGACCGGCCCTCCGTCGCGGGGCCCTTTCACGCGCCGGTCTTCCTCCCCCGATCTGATTCACGGAGAATGACCCATCATGGCAGCAGCAGATAGCTTCACCTCCGGCACGAGCCGCATCGTCGAGCCCGCCGGACCGATTCCCGCAGACCAGCCGGTCTGGAACACCCAGCGCAGTTCGGCGATGCCGGTACACCGCTACCGCCAGTTCGCCGACGAGGTCGAGAACGTGTCGGTACCCGACCGCACCTGGCCCGACCAGACCATCACCACCGCCCCGCTGTGGTGTGCGGTCGACCTGCGCGACGGCAACCAGGCCTTGATCGACCCGATGAGCCCGGCCCGCAAGCGTCGGATGTTCGAGTTGCTGGTCCGCATGGGCTACAAGGAGATCGAGGTCGGCTTCCCGTCGGCTAGCCAGACCGACTACGACTTCGTCCGCGAGATCATCGAGGACGGCGCCATCCCCGACGACGTGACCATTCAGGTGCTGACCCAGTGCCGACCGGAACTGATCGAGCGGACCTTCGACGCGTGCCGCGGCGCCAACAAGGCCATCGTGCACTTCTACAACTCCACCTCGGTGCTGCAGCGCCGAGTGGTGTTCCGCGCCGACAAGGACGCGATCACCAAGATCGCCACCGACGCCGCCCACAAGGTTCTCGAGGAGCAGCAGAAGTACCCCGACACCCAATGGCGTTACGAGTACTCGCCGGAGTCCTACACGGGCACCGAGCTGAGCTATGCCAAGGAGGTGTGTGACGCCGTCACCGAGATCATCGCCCCCACGCCGGAGAACCCGATGATCCTCAACCTGCCGGCGACCGTCGAGATGGCCACCCCGAACGTGTACGCCGACTCCATCGAGTGGATGCACCGCAACCTGGCGCGACGCGACTCGATCATCCTGAGTCTGCACCCGCACAACGACCGCGGAACCGCCGTCGCCGCAGCCGAACTCGGCTACCAGGCCGGCGCCGACCGCATCGAGGGCTGCCTGTTCGGCAATGGTGAGCGCACCGGCAACGTCTGCCTGGTCACCCTGGGCATGAACCTGTTCAGCCGGGGCGTCGATCCGCAGATCACCTTCTCCGACATCGACGAGATCCGGCGCACCGTCGAGTACTGCAACCAACTCAACGTGCCCGAACGCCACCCCTACGGCGGCGACCTGGTGTACACCGCCTTCTCCGGCAGTCACCAGGATGCGATCAACAAGGGCCTCGACCAGATGAAGTACGACGCCGACGACGCCGACCAGGATATGGACGACATCCTGTGGCAGGTGCCGTATCTGCCCATCGACCCGAAGGACGTCGGCCGCACCTACGAGGCGGTCATCCGCGTCAACAGCCAGTCCGGCAAGGGCGGTGTCGCCTACATCATGAAGGCCGACCACGGCATGAACCTGCCGCGCCGGCTGCAGATCGAGTTCAGCAAGGAGATCCAGAAGATCACCGACGGCGAGGGCGGTGAGGTCAACCCGAAGGAGATGTGGGACGTCTTCGCCGAGGAATACCTGAACCCGATCCGCCCGCTGGAGCGGATGCGCCAGAAGGTCGATGCCGCCGAGGTCGATGGCGGCGAGGACTACATCACTGCCGTGGTCAAGGTCGACGGCGTCGAGCGGGAGATCAGCGGCAGCGGCAACGGCCCGCTCGCGGCCTTCGTCGACGCACTGTCCACCGTCGGTTACGAGGTTCGGGTGCTCGACTACAGCGAGCACGCGCTGACCTCCGGCGGCGATGCAAGCGCGGCCGCCTACGTGGAGACCGAGGTCAACGGCGAGACCGTGTGGGGTGTCGGCGTCGCATCGTCGATCACCACGGCGAGCCTGCGCGCGGTGGTGTCGGCGGTCAACCGCGCCTACCGGGTGGCCGGTCCCGACCGCGGCGCCGACACCGAGACCGCGCCGCGGACCTGGGCTCCCTGATCCGCCGACACGATCTGGCCGGCGCAGTCCGGACAGATCACCCCGCGTGCGTCCCCGACGCCGCACGATGACTCGCGATGCCCGGACGACCTCCGCGCGCATCGTGGCAGAGACTGGGCCCGGAACCCATGTGAAGCGGGCGATCCCCGCCGAGGAGTTCCGGCCCATTCTCGTGCTCGGGCGCGCTCTGCAGGCAATCACCCGTTCCGGATGACGACGCGCGCGCGGATCGTCGAACACAATCGAGACCAGGTCATCTCGGTGAGCCCATCGCACCGAGGGCCGCCCGTCGCCGGCGAGGAGGAGCGTATGACCACCCCGCCCGGAACCGATTCACACGACCTGGGTCCGATCGATTATCTGGTCGTCGAACTCCCGCACGGAACAACGACTCTGACCAACAAGATGATCGATCACATCGCGCGATCGGTCGCGGATCGCACGCTGCGAATCCTCGAACTGCTCATCGTCGGGCGGGACAGCACCGGCCATGTCACGGTCACCGAGTTCGAAGACTTGGCCGACGCAGGACTGCGTGGTCTGGACGTCTCACTCGTGGAGATACTCGCCGTTGAGGATGTGGAGAACCTGGCCGGCGCGATCGCGCCCGGCCGGTGTGCGGCGGTCATCGTGTGGGAATACCTGACGGCGGCATCCTTCAGCGCCGCAGCCCGCGAGTCCGGGGCGAAGCTGGTGGCACAAGGACGAATTCCGACGCAAGCGATCGCCGCAACCCTGCGTGGTGACGACGACAACGACTGAGACGTGGCCTGGCCGCTCAGATCAGATGTCGCTCCCGCGCCCGATCGACCGCGTCCCGGCGTGAGGACACCCCGAGCTTGCGATAGATCGACTGCTGATGGGTTTTCACCGTGTTCACCGAGACGAACAGGTCCGCCGCGATCTCGGCCGCCTTGTACATCGTCGGAAGGTACTGCAACACCATCAGCTCTCGGTCGGTCAACGACTCCACCGGCGGCACAACGACTGTCGAGTCCGGTGTGCCGACTCGCCCGCAGACGCCGAGCAGGTCGCGGACGAACTCCGGATCCTCGGCGGTCACGTGCTCCAATCGGGTGAGCAACGCCGCCACCGGCGCACCACCGGCCACGAACGGCCGGATCTGACGCACCGGCGCGGCCAGCCGTACTGCCGCCGTCAGGTGCTGCAGGGCAGCCACGTCTCGGTGAAGTCGCGCCCACGCCACAGCTGTCAGGATCTCCGCCTCGACCGCCTGCAGCCGATGCGGCGCGAATCCGTCGGCGGTGCCCAGCACGTCGATCGCCACTGCCGGGCGGCCCGCAGCCAGCTGCGCCTTCGCCAATACGACGCGGGTCAGCGCCCCTTCGTAGGTCGCTGACGCGTCCGGCCGCGTCAGCGACGTGATCACGGATTCGGCCTCCCCCATCAGGATTCGGGTCTCCGCGATCGCCACGTCGTACCAGCTGCGCACCAACGGGGGCAGCCCGGAGGTCGATCGCCGCGCGATTTCCAGGCGACGGCATTGTGCGCGCGCCGCGTACACGTCGGCCCGTGTCACCGCGACACCCACCGCGACGGCCTCACCGATCAGCAACGCCGCGGTATCGGTGCCCGGCCCCACGGCACGCCGCGCCATCGACACCGCCCGATCGGCTGCGTCGAGATCATGCCGTTCGAGATCCAGCAGGGCCCGCGCCGCGTACAGCGCCACCGCCTGCGGCTGCCGTGTCCACCCTCGCCGCTCGACCAACGCGGTCATCGCCGCGATGCGATCGGCGACGACCGCCAGTTCTCCCCGCGTCACGTCGATCAGGGCCAGGTAGGTCTCGGCAGCCAGCGCGGTGAGGCCCAACCCGAGATCCTCGGCCGTCGCCGCACTCCCGACGAGTTCCGTTGCGGCCGCGTCGACCTCACCTCGATGGAACAGACCGATCCCCCGGTTGTTACGCGCCATGAGTGTGTATGCCCGGGCCGCCGGGATCTCGACCCGGGACGCCGACGCCACCAGGGCCAGGACCTCGTCGCAGCGATCAATCAGCTCGGGCAGACGAGAACTGCGCGCCGTCACCATCCGGGTCAGCGCGATCAGAATCCGTGACCCCGGCGTCCCTCGGGCGGGCTCGGCGTCCAGGAGTTCGGCGGCGTCCTCGGCATTGCGCGACATCTCGCCGAAGTCGCCGCGGTGATAGCAGAGGACCGCGGCGGCCAGGAGCGTGTCGGCAGTCGGACGTCGGGCCGCCTCGCGGGCCGCCGACTCGAGCGCACCGGCGAGCTCAGATGCCTGCGGCGACAACACCAGCGGCCCGGCGACATCGCCGAGCACAGTGGTCACCTCGTGCCAGGCCCCAGCGCGGGCGAAGTGGTCGATCGCCGCGATCGGGTCGTCGTTACGAACACACCAGTTCGCCGCGCGGCGATGCAGATCGGCAGGCGCGTCGGGATTCTCGGCGCCCAGCCGATCGATGAGCAGTTCCCGGAAAAGCGGATGATAGGCGTACCAGTCCGGCCGATCGGCCAGTCGGACGGTCAGCACGTTGCGCGCGACCAGATCGTCGAGGACTCGACGGCTGTCCGCGCGCCCGGTCAGTGCCCGCGCCAACGACGGTGTCATGCTCTCCCCGACAGACGTGGCCAGCAGGAATCGACGGTCGGTCGGCGCGAGATCCTCGAGGACCTCTTCCAGCAGGTAGGCGGCCACGAGATCATTGCGGCCGGTGAGCCGATCCGACGTGACGTGTCCGAGGTCGTCGCGGGCGCTGAGCACCGCCAGACGCAAACCGGTCGCCCATCCCTGGGTCCGTTCGAGGAGCGTATCCACCTCGGTGGCGTCGAACTCGCTGCCCACCATCCGGCCGAGATCGACGACGTCGTCCCGGGTGAATTGCAGATCGCGCATGCCGACCTCGATCAGCCGCCCCTCGAGCCGTACTCGCTGCAACCGCAAGTCCGGGGCCGCGCGCGTGATCAGTACCAGCCGCAGCCGCTCGGGTTGCCGCGCGACCAGGTGCCGGATCGAGTCCATGACGTCGGGCGCATCGATTCGGTGCACATCGTCGAGCACCAGGGTCACCGGGGTGGGCGACGACGCGAGTCCGTCGACGATCATGTCCACCTCGGGCTCGGCGAATGCCGGCCCGGGCGCGATGTCGAGCAACGCACCCGACCCGGTTGACGCACCGCCCGCGGTGAGCGACCCGAGAATGTCGCTCCACAGGGCACGCATGCCGTGGGGCTCACCGACCGCGAGCCACGCGACCGGACCGTCGGCCACGCGGTGCTGCAACCACGATGCGACGGCGAGCGACTTTCCGTAACCCGCACCGGCCTCGACGACCGCGATATCGCCGGGGCCACAGGCACTGAGCGTCTGGTCGATCCGGTGCCGATGTACGTAGGCAGGAGGCAGCGCCGGCCGTGCGGTGCGCAGCCGCAATCCCGGCGCCAGTCGACCGCTAGGTGCGTCCACTCGGTACCCACTCCGTGTCACCCCGACCCGACCTCGGGGACCCGCGAAGATGATATCGGCAAGCCGGTGAGAGGGCGAGAGGGCGAGCAATCATCCGGTCCGGGTGACCACCCCGGCGGCAGTGGCCTGGCATCATCGAGGAAAAGTCACCACACGAGGGAGGCGATCGGAGATGCCGATGCGCCACGGTCGGCTCAGCCGGCGCGCAGTGATCGGACACCCCGTCGTCCGGTCACCCGCTCCCCCGGATTCGGCGTCGCTGGTCGCCAAAGGTGTGGCGCGGCGCAAGACGCGCGACGGACGCAGCGGAAACGACGGCTCCTGAGGCTCGTTGCGGTGCTGCGCGCGGTGTGAGGGTGGCCCTTCGTGACGCGAACTCGCAGGCGCGCTCGCTGATCAGGGACCAGGGGTGGCGGCCTCGGCCGCCACCTCGCGGCGCGCAGGCCGCATCGCGATCTCGAGAGCCGCCAGCGCCAGGCAGGTGATCACGACAGTCCAGATCACCACGAGTCCGGTCGGGTAGGACCAGAACATCAGGATGAGCGCGGCACCGACCACCACGGCGATCCGCACCGGGATACGGGCCTGATAAAGGGCTTGCTCCACAGCATTCGGTGCACGCTGCTTGCGCCGCGCGTCGAGAGCTCCGATCCCGCCGGTGAATCCACGCCGGATCGCCTGCGCCGATCGGGAGCCGCCGGCGAAGAACACCACAAGCGCCACCACCAGCGCGGCGACCGCGACCGCCCGCAAGGCCAACCGCAACGGATTGACGACGGTATCGAAGATCACCCGCGCGGCATCGGGAGCGAGTACGTCGGCCGGGATCTCGCTCATGTACACGGCACGACCGATGAGCAGTCCGATGGCCAACAACAGCATCGCCACCACGATCGAGACCGCGACCACCGCGGTCATCCGCAATCGCCGTCCCGCTCCGATGACCGCGATGGCGCCGATGGCGGCGGCGAGGGCCAGCCACGGCAGCACATCGGCGACCTTGTCCAGCGCGTTCACCCACCGTTGCGCGTTCGCCAGCTGCGGGGACTCGAACACCACGAAGCTCTTGTCGACCTGAGGGATGTTGTTCGCGAAAGCGAATCCGCGGTCGGAGAGGATCTGTTTGACCTGTTCGATGATCGGGCCGAGCTCGATGCTGATGGCGCCGTTGGGATCGACCTCGACCGCACCGCGCTCGGTGTCGCCGGTGAGCACCGCCACCACCGACTGGTGTGCGGCACGGTTGGCCGTCACCCACAGTTGTTCGAACTGGTCGGACTGCACGAATCGGCTCACGGTCTGCTCGATGAACGACTCGGCCTGGTTGGCCAGCACCGGAGCCAGACCGACGACGGTCTGGTCGATGCGGGGACGCTCGGCCGGAGTCAGATCCACGAGTTGCTGCAGCGCGTCCTCGGTGATCTGCCGGATGTCGACCTGCTCGTCGATCGCGGCGGTGATCGCGTCGGTGACCTGGCCCTGCACGGCCGGATCTGATGCCAGCGGCGCCACCGTCGTCAGATAGTGGTCGGTGTCGAGGAGTTCGCCACGCACGTAGCGCGTCGTCACCGACAGCAACGTCAGCAGGGCACACAGCACCACGAGTACCACCGCGGTGAAACGTCGCCAGAACATCCGACGTTGCGGTGCCGGGGTGGCGCGCAGTTCGGCGACCTGCGCCCGCAGGCGTTGGAGTTCGGCCCGCTCGTCGGGGTCGAGTGGGCCCTCTTTTCCGTCGACTGGGCCCTCTTTCTCGTCGACTGGGCGCTCCGCAGCGGTCCCCGCGGGGTGTTGCGCACCGGCGTCTTCCGGACGATCGGCACCCGCGTCCGGTTCGGGATGCCCTCCGGTCGGCTCACTCACGTCGTGTCTCCGCTCTGTCGATGCCCGCGAATCCTCGCATGGCGAGATCGAACCCGCCGGTCAATGCTCCGACCTTCCCACGAGATGGACACCGACCACATCCTCCGTGCCGGGTGAGTACGCGACGACGACCCGGAAGTCACCCATTCCAGGTGATCCGCCGTGGGCTCGCAGCAGGCATTCTGACCTGACGATCCGTCTGCGGCATCGCCATGCCGCCACGTTCAAGGAGTGACGACATGTGGGACTCGTTCTGGGACTTCATCTGGTACACCGTGGTGATCTTCATCTTCGTGGCGTACCTGATGATGCTGTTCTGGATCATCAGCGACCTGTTCCGCGATCGGGCCCTGTCGGGCTGGTGGAAAGCCGTGTGGATGGTGTTCTTGATCTTCATCCCCTGGCTCACCGCGCTGGTCTACCTGATCGCGCGCGGTCCCGGTATGTCCCAGCGCGCCGCCGAGACCCAGAGCCAGATGCAGCAGCAGTCCGACGCCTACATCCGGTCGGTGGCCGGCAAGTCTTCAGCCGACCAGATCGCCGACGCGAAAGCACTTCTGGATGCCGGCACCATTGATCAGCAGGAGTTCGAGGCGCTGAAAGCCAAGGCGCTGAGCTGAGCTGACCGCGCCACCGTCGGGGATCAGCCGGCGAGGGTTCAGTCGGCGGGGATCACCCGGTCCAGGAAGTCGAGGACGTCGTCCATCCCACCGTCGGCCCGCAGGTCGGTGTGATCGCTGTTGATCGTCTTCAACTCGTAGTCGGTCCCCGCCTTGCGGAACGCACGCAGCAGCGCATAGGTCATCGGAATCGGCACGGTGAAATCGCGCAGGCCGTGCACGATCAGGATCGGACCGCCCTGCTCGCGCACGGGCACCTCCATGTACCTGCGGAGCGCGTCACGAAAGGTGTCGTCGCCGAGCGACTTCGACAGCAACGCATCGGGCCGGGTGCCGTCGAGGATCGACTCCCATTGCGGACCACACGATCGGCCCACCTCGGCTACGACCCGCCTGCCGAAGTCCGAGAGGTACGTCGACACGTCGACATCGTGCTGGTTGGCCGACATCCCGGCCAGGACCGCTGCCAGCGGCCCCGACATCGCCCGCGGCAGGGCGGGGATCCCGGGCCGCATCAGCGGGATGACATCCTCGAAGTTCGACGCCGGGGCCAGCGCAGCCGTGCCGCGGAAGTCGAGCTCAGGCGCATAGTCGTGTGCGTAGTGGCCGGCGGCGAGCGCCGCGTGGCCACCTTGCGACGACCCGGCAGCGGCCCAGGTCTCCGAGAGCCCGATGATCACCGTGCGTGCGGCTCTGACGATGTCGATGACTGCGGTGGCCTCCGAGCGTGTGTGCAGGTAGGCGTGCGGGCCGAGCGAGTTCGGTCCGAGCCCGACGTAGTCGGTCGCCACCACGGCATATCCCGCCCCGGTGAGGGCGTCGACGACCGGCGCCGTCGATCGGATGAGATCGCCGGAATCGGCCAGGCCACAGCTCTCACCGAGCCCGGAGGTGCCGTGCGCCCACGAGATGATGGGCCATCCCCCGCGAGGTCGGGGACCGTCGGGCAGCGCGACGATGCCGCTCGCCGGTACCACGGCGCCGCGCGCATCCTTCGTCAGGTACGACAACCGCAGCACCCGATCCAGTCCGCCCCACTCCCCCAACTGGGTCAATGCGATCGCACGCCCCGGTTGACCGGCAACCGACTGTGCCGCGGTGGGCGCGCCGACGATGACAGACCCCATCATCGCCACGACACCGAGCAGCACGAACAGGATCGTGCGCGATCTGCGCATATGTCACACACCGCGTCCGGATGTGAGAGTCCCAACCGTCAGCGTCTGCTGAGGTGCCACGGGACTCCTTCGTTCGGACAATGGATGTCATGAACACTCTAGCGATGGCTTCCGCGCTGGCCCTGGTGGCGGTCGCGGCCGTGACCACCGGCGCAGTGGGCGCTCTGATCGGAATCGTCTCCCGCGCCGACGCGCACCCCGCACCCGTTCGGGTCTCGCGCGAAACCCCGGACGTGGTCCCACACCGCTGAAATCGGCCCGCACGGTCCCTATCGGCACCAGCCGTCCATGTGAGACGCTCGCCACAGGTACGCTCACGCAAGTTGCAGAACACACCATGTGACGAGAACACCTGGCATCGGCCGAACGAGGTGAGGATCGAAATGAACCGACCGAAGACGCGTCTGACCTGTCCGTGCGGCGAGGCGATCAAGGGCGCCGACGAGGACGAGCTGGTGGTGAAGGTGCGCGAGCACCTCAAGGAGAATCACCCGGGACACGACTACAGCCGCGACGAGATCTTGTTCATGGCGTATTGAGTCGACGCCCGGCACGCGTGGCGTGGCCGAGCTCCGCGTCCGCCAGGCCCCGGACGTTGCACTCACCTACTCGACATGCACCGGGCAGCCCGGTGCGAAGGTGCCCATCTTCTCGATGTCGTATCCGTTGGGGTAGGAGCGGATTCGTGGCATGTTCTGCACCAGCGCCGGCTTGCGCCGTGCCGGGAAGTACCGGAGAGCCCGGGCACGCGCCTTGAGCGCACCGACCGACAGCGCGCGTGCCACCGGGCCGGGTTCGGGATACCGGAACGCCGTGATCAATGGTTCGTCCATGAGCGACCGGCTGAAGATGTTGACGGCCCGTGCGGCGATCGACGGATAGAACGAGGCCATCAGGTCCATGGTCGAGTCCGCGACGCGACGCGCCCCGTCGTCGAAGGCGAAATGCTCGTCCTCATAGGCGTCCATCAGGGTCTCGAACTCGTCGTAGGTGTCCGGGATGTCCTTGATCGCCATGTGCCGGCCGAGATCCTGGTAGTAGCGGACCATCGCGACGCGCTCATTCGCCTGAAGTTCACGCCACCCGGACCGCGCCAGCCACCGCACCGGGACCACCACGAACGTCGACAGCACGTAGCGCATGTCGTCGTTGGAGATGTCGTACATCTTGTGCATCTGGTTGATGCGACGGATGGCGGCCTTGCCGGATGCACTGTCGAAACCTTCGACGAGGGGAACCTCGAGCAGGATCGCGGTGTCGTCATAGCGCTTCTGGGTCTGCCGGGTGAACGCGCCTGTGCGATCGAGCAGGTTACCGATGCTCGGGACAGCGTAGGTGCGGAACAGCGCGAAACTCAGTGACTGGTTGATATCCCATGGGAATTCGTAGGTCGACAGGTTCCGGTAGATCTCCACATACCGGGTCTCCGGGTCCAGTCCGGTGTTGCGGTTCGTTGTGCTCACAGCTGTCTCCTCATCTGGATGGAAGATAGCGTAAGTGCACTTATGGTTTTGTGCAACCCATCACATCTACACTGTCGATGTGAGCTCCACAGCGAAGAAGACCAGTACGCCGTCACACTCGGCACGAGTCCGGTATCTGGACGCGGGCCTGCGTGTTTTGGCAGATCAGGGACACGCGGGGTTGAAGTTGGCGACCGTGTGTGAAGTCGTCGGCGCCACCACGGGCTCGTTCTATCACGCGTTCTCGAACTGGCCCGCCTACACCTCAGCGCTCATCCACCATTGGCGCGAGAAGGAGAGTCGGCGTCCGATCGCCGAGGCCCGCACGGTGACCGACCCGGTTGCCCGCCTGCAGTTCCTGACCGACATCGCGATGCGATTGCCCCATGACACCGAGGCGGCGATCCGGGTGTGGGCCGAACACGACCCCGACGTGCGCGCCGTGCAGGACGACGCCGACGACGAACGACGCCGGTTCATCTCCGACACCTATCTCGAGGTGGTCGGAAACCGAGCCGACGCCGATCATTACGCCACTGCGGCGATGTATCTTCTGGTCGGCTACGAGAACGGCACCCTCCGATCTCGGGAGACACTCGAGTGGGCTTTTCAGACCTTCATCGAGCAGGCCCTGCGCCAGGCCGGACGTATCGCCGAGACGACGACTCAGCGGAAGACCAGCCCTCCGTCAATCAGCACGGCCTGACCGGTCATGTAGTTCGAATCCGGTCCAGCGAGGTACGAGACAAACGCAGCCACATCTTCGGGCGTCTGCGCGCGCCCCAACGCGATACCGCCGACGAACTTCTCGTAGGTCTCCCCCTCGGCTGCCCCGGTCAGCTCGGCAAAACGTTTGTCGATGGTCACCCACATATCGGTACCGACCACCCCCGGACAGTAGGCGTTGACAGTGATACCTTGCGCCGCGTATTCCTTTGCAGCGGCTTGCGTCAGGGCACGCACCGCGAACTTGGTAGCGCTGTAGACACCGAGCATGGGGAACCCGTCGTGGCCGGCGATGGAGGAGGCGTTGATGATCTTTCCCCGCGTGCCGTTTGCGGTGAATCGCGCTGCTGCGGCTTGGATTCCCCACAGCACGCCGTTCACGTTGACCGACCAGATGCGCTCGAGCTCGTCGGGCCGCACTTCGTCGATCGGCGCGACCTGGGCGATGCCGGCGTTGTTGATCATGACGTCGAACCCGCCGAGCGCCTCCTGAGCGTGATCCACGGCGGCGAACACCTGTTCCCGGTCGCTGACGTCGGCGACGAACGCGGTGGCCTTGCCGCCGAGTCCGCGGACCTCGTCGACTACCGAGCCGATACCGGCCTCGTTGACGTCGACGAGCGCGATGTCGTGTCCGTCGGCAGCCAACCGCAGCGCGATGCCACGGCCGATGCCCCGACCACCGCCGGTGATGAGTACGACGCTCATGCCGCCACCTCCGCCGGGTCCACGAGCACCTTCATCTTCGCTCCGGCATGCAGCGCGTCGAAGCCGTCGTCCACCACGCGATCGAGACCTATCGTGTCCACCCACCCTGTCGTGTCGTACCGACCCTGCGACATGAGATCGATGACGGCGTCGAAGTCCGCCGAGGTGTAGCAGAGCGAACCCTGAATGCGGGACTCGTTCATCACGAGCCGCTGAAGTGTTGTGGTCAGCGGTTTCTCGTAGATGGCGACGCTGACCAGCGGCTGTCGGGCACCGATGCAGTCGAGTGCCGTGTTGACGGCCGGTTCCACCCCGGCCGCGTCGAAGATGGCGTCGGCACCCCGACCGTCGGTGGTGTCGGCGACGAACTCCGCGACGTCGAGCGAAGTCGGGTCGAGTGTCGTCGCGCCCAACGCCTCGATGGCGGCGCGTCGCGTCGCCGACGGCTCCACCACGTACACGTTCTCCAGCCCCTTGGCACGCAGGGCGAACCACAGTCCTATCCCAATCGGCCCGGCACCGAACACCATCGCGGTGTCGTCTGCCTGTGGCTGCCCCAGCGTCGCCGCGTGGTATGCCACCGACATCGGTTCGACGAGCGCGCCCAGCTCGAGTGAGACGTTCTCCGGCAGTTGATGAATCATGTTCGCCGGGACCACTGTGTACTCGGCCATTCCACCGTCGGACATCAAGCCGTGAAAGCCGATGTGCCGACAGATGTTGTAGTTGCCGACTCGGCACGGGCCGCAGTGCCCGCAACGGTAGATCGGTTCGATGGCGACCCGATCACCGGCATGAACGCCGGTGACGCCGTCGCCGACCTCGGTGACGGTGCCCGAGAACTCGTGACCGAGCACCAGCGGCAACTGTGCTCCAGTGAGCGGGTGCGGCTCGGTGGGGATGAAGATCGGTCCGGCGAAGTACTCATGCAGATCTGTGCCGCAGATCCCGTTGAAGCCGACCTGCACCTTGACCTCACCCGCGCCGGGCGAAGGTTCGGGTACGTCGGCGATCTCCACCTTGTTCGCGCCGTAATAGACAGCTGCTCGCATCAGTTCTGACTCCTGTTTCTCGGCTGATTCCGATGCGTTCATGACTATGTGACTCAGCGCACAACTTGCCAGGGTTGCAGTGCGTTGCATCTGCCCACGCGCAACCCTCCGACCCTGCAGTCACCGGTGTGATCCACGCGCCGACTCGCCCCGGCATTCGGAGCGCCGACGCAATCTGCGACATCACGCGACTGCCGCCGGGCAGAACGCTCGGCTCACCGCTGTCCGGCGGCCTCCGCCGACGCCACCAGATGATCGACGACGTCGGTCACCGCCCGTCGCATCCCCGGCCGAGTCAAGGCCTCATAGACACGGGCCGCGCGAACCCCTTTGAGCGTCAGTCGCTTCACCCCGGGATGGCGCACCGCGAACCGCGGGATCAGGGCGATGCCGTGGTCGGCGGCCACGATGGACTGGATGGTGCCGAAGTCCAGCATCCGCTGGGTCACCCGCGGCGCCACCCCGGTCACCGCCGAAATCGACAGCAGCACATCGTCGACGGGGAAACCGCCCTCCACGCTGATCCAGTCGCAGTCGGCCAGGTCGTCGACCTCGATGTCGTCGCGGTCGGCGAACTCAGAACCCGCGGCGACCACCACGTCGACGGGCTCACGCATCAATTCGGTCACCTCGACCCGCGGAGCCCGCACCGGTGCCGTGCGTTCATCCCGGTGGGTGACGACGATGTCGAAGTCCGCCAGCGCCGGGGCGGCATCGGGGTAGCCCACATCGAGCTCGGCGGCGATCACCTCGACACCCGAGCCGGCGACTCGGTCCAACACCCCGGGCAACAGCAGCGCAGCACCCGACGGGAACATCGCCAGGCGCACCGTCGCGGCGCCCGACCGGTAGCCCTCCATCTCCTCCTGCGCCCGTTCGACTGCCGCGATCACCTCATCGGCGCGCAGCACCAGCGCGCGGCCGGCGTCGGTCAGCCGGATGCGGCGTCCATCCTGGGCCAGCAGGTCGACGCCGGCCTCCTTCGTGAGAACCTTCAACTGCTGTGACACCGCCGACGGCGTCATGTGCATGGCGTCAGCCACCGCTCCGATCGAGCCGCGGTCGGCGAACTCGCGCAGTAATCGCAGCCGCTTCACATCCACACCGCTAACGTACTGCGCCGCACCGCCGCGGCCACCGCGGTTCCTCCGCCGGGTATCCGCGCATATCCGCCGCGAGTTGGTGGAGACTCTGGGGAATGCGGGAGGAGGAACCGCCGGGAATGAAGCGGACCGGAGTACTGTTTGGTCACGTATGAAGAACATCGGGTTCCTGTCCTTCGGACATTGGTCGGATGCGCACGGTTCGCAGGTGCGGTCCGGGTCCGACACATTGCTGCAGTCCATCGACCTGGCGGTGGCGGCCGAAGAACTCGGCGCCGACGGCGCGTACTTCCGCGTGCATCATTTCGCGCGTCAGCTCGCCTCACCGTTCCCGTTGCTGTCGGCGATCGGCGCAAAGACCGACCGCATCGAGATCGGCACCGGCGTGATCGACATGCGCTAGCGCATATCGGGGTTGTAGCGTTGGAGTCATTGGCTACCGTCGTCTACAAGTACCTACACACTTGATCGGTGCTGCACGTTTCAGGGTCCGGGTGCGCGGCGTCCTGTCTGAGGTCCGCGATAGTGTCGCGCAGCACGGAGAGCTGCGCGATCTGCTGCTCGATCTCAGCGAGGCGCACGTCAAGCAGGTCGCGCACGTGCTCGCAGGGCGCATGGCCGCCGTCGCGGATGTCGAGGATCTGGCGGATCTGGGCGAGGGTGAGGCCCGCGGCCTGGCCGCGGTGGACGAAGTCGACGCGCGCGATTGCGTCCGGCGGGTAGTCGCGGTACCCCGACGACGTCCTGTCGGGCGGGGGGAGCAGCCCCTGCTCTTCGTAGAACCTCAGCGTCTTCGCCGTGGTGCCGGCCGCCTCGGCGAATTCCCCGATCCTCATGGCCTCCTCCATCCGTGTCGCGGCCGCGCTTGACCTTCCCCTGTACTGGAAGGTCCAGTATGGCTGAGACGGAGCAGAAATCCAAGGACTGACAGGAGCAGCGATGCCTACCAAGTACGACCTCGCCATCATCGGATCCGGAGGCGGAGCATTCGCCGCCGCCATCCGTGCGACCACGCTCGGCAAGTCGGTGGTGATGATCGAGCGCGGGACGCTCGGCGGCACCTGCGTGAACACCGGCTGCGTGCCGTCGAAGGCCCTCATCGCCGCTGCCGACACCCGTCACGTCGCCGCCGACGCTTCAGGCCGGTTCCCGGGGATCGCGGCGACGGCTGAGACAGTGGACATGCCTGCGCTGATCGCCGGGAAGCAGGCGCTGGTCGAGTCGCTGCGCGGCGAGAAGTACGCCGACGTCGCCGACTCCTACGGCTGGCAGGTCCGCCGCGGCGATGCATCGTTCGCCGGCGGCCCAGACGCCCCGGTACTGGAGATCATCGCCGGCGACGGGACGGTCGAGACCATCGAGGCCGACCACTTCCTGGTCGCGACTGGTTCTCGCCCGTGGGCTCCGCCGATCGACGGCCTGGAGGAGACCGGGTACCTGACCTCGACCACGGCAATGGAACTCGCTGAGGTTCCTGAGTCGTTGCTGGTGCTCGGCGGCGGCTACGTCGCCCTGGAGCAGGCGCAGCTGTTCGCTCGCCTCGGCTCGCAGGTCACGCTGCTGGTGCGGTCCCGGCTCGCCTCGAAGGAGGAGCCGGAGGTGTCCAAGGCGCTTCAGGAGGCGTTCGCCGACGAAGGCATCCGCGTCGTCCGCCGCGTGGTGCCCACCCGGGTCTCCCGCGGCACGGGAGGCGAGGCCGTCGTGACCGCCGACGTGTCCGGCGACTCGCAGGAGTTCCGCGCCGAGCAGGTGCTCGTCGCCCTCGGACGCCGTCCCGTCACCGATGGCCTGAACCTCGATGCGGTCGGGGTGAAGACCGGGGACTCCGGCGAGGTGGTCGTCTCCGACCGGCTGCGGTCCTCGAACCCGCGGATCTGGGCCGCGGGCGACGTGACCGGGCACCCCGAGTTCGTCTACGTCGCCGCCCACCACGGCACCCTCGTCGCCGAGAACGCGTTCGCCGACGCCGATCGTGCCGTCGACTATTCCCGCCTGCCGCGGGTGACGTTCACCGGGCCCGCGATCGGAGCGGTCGGGATGACCGAGAAGGAAGTGCTTGCTGCGGGGATCCGCTGCGATTGCCGCGTCCTGCCGCTGCACCACGTGCCCCGCGCGCTGGTCAACCGCGACACCCGCGGGTTCATCAAGATCGTCGTGAACGCCGACACGAACGAGATCCTCGGCCTGACCGCCGTCGCCAAGGACGCCGGAGAGCTCGCCGCCGCCGGTGTCCACGTGCTCGGCAAGACCGTCGCCGAGATCGCCGACGCCTGGGCTCCCTACCTGACGATGGCCGAGGGCATCCGGATCGCCGCGAAGGCCTTCACCACCGACCCGTCGCTGCTGTCGTGCTGCGCATGACCGGCAGCGCAGGCAATCGGGGAGATCTCATCCTGAAGAGGTGCAGACGACGAGCGCCGATCAGGACCGCGACGAACGGCGCGCCGGTCCCGTCGTCGCTGCAGGGACCGGACTGCTCTTGCTGGCATGCTGCGCGCTTCCGTTGCTGCTCTGTTGCGGCCTGCCGCTCATCGCGGCGGGCGGAGCACTCGCGGGCGTCGGTGGGCTCCTCGGTAACCCCTGGATCATCGGTGCCGGGATCGCCGTCGTGATGGCCGTCACGGCGGGGATGCTCGTCAGGTTAGGGCGGCGGCACCGAGGCCGCAGGACCGGCTGCTGCGAAAATCCTTCGACCGCTGATCGGAACCGGTAGCTCGAGCGGATCCAGCCATCATCGCCACCTCGGCCACTTCGGCACCCCGCGACCCTTCCACGTCTCCACGAGACCGGCGGCCGAGCGGACGGACGCGAAGAGCCCGTAGCCGGCCCCGGCGAGACCCACGGAGACCACGAGCCAGCGCCCGATGCCGAGCCAGATGCGCCCGTCCACGTCGAGCGCCCACTGAGCGCCCGTGATGAGACCGGCGATGCCCATCCAGAGCCCGGCGACGACCACGACCACCGGCAGCAGGGCGAGGCACATCGCAGCGGCGGCCGACCAGAGCTGACGCGCTTCGAGCTTCGCCGTCGCCGCCATCATCCGCTCGGCGCGCTCGTTCGAGGCGTCGAGGTTCGCGGTCATCGTGGCCGAGGCCTCCCCGGCGACCTGCTCGACGGCCTTCTCGACCCGCTCCTCAGTACGCTTCTCGATCCGCTGCACCGCGCCGCCGACCTGGCTCACAAGCTTCTGGTTCGTTGTGGCCTGCACCTTCAGACCCTCAATCGCCGAGGCCGTAGCCGCGCGATTCTTCTGCGCCTCCGCGACCAAGGTTCGCGACGCGGCGTTCAAGCTCTCGCCGTTGAGACTCTGCGCGAACTCGCCGAGCGTGCTCGCGATCTCGTTCTGCCTGTTCTCGATACTCGCGATCCTCGCGGACACGTCGCTGGAGGGCGAGGAGGTCGACGCCGGGGTCGTGATCCGCTCCAGCCGCCTCGTCGTCTCCTCGTCCATGACCTTCACGAACCCCGCGAGCTTCTTCTGCTGCTCGGTCAGCGTGGCAATCCTCGTATTCTGCGCCTCGACGGCGGCGAGGATCGAGGTCAACAGCTCCATCGTCTCCGGACTGCCGAGCGGCTGCGGCGACTGCACGGGCCCGTTCTGCTGCTTCAGCCTGTCGAGCGCTGCGCTCATGTTCCTGCTCCTTCTGCTGCTGGTGGTAGTCGAAGAACGCCTGCGCGCCCTCCGGGGTGAAGTCCGCCGAGAGCGCGCTCGCGCGTTTGCGGCGATCGGCGCGGCCGGACTCGCCGCGGCGGTCCTCGATGTAGAGCGTCCAGGTCTCCTGCCCGGCGCGCTTGCCCTTCTTGCTGACGGGGCTGTGCAGCCGCATCCTCGGCACACGTTCCCCGGCGTCGTCGAGCTGCTGGTTCTGCTCCTCGATCACCGCTTCGAGACCGGCCTTGTCCACCACGCGGGGGTCGGCCAGTGCGGCGCTCATCCGGTCACCCATCTCGCGGTCGAGCCCGCCCTCCGCGAAGTCCTCGCGGCGCAGCTCCCAGTCCTTCGGCGCGTGCTCCAGCCGCTTCACGACCGAGAGCCCGTGCTCTCGCATCAGCTCGTCGTTCGCCGACTGCACGCCCCGCTGGTTCCCGGCCTTGCGATCGTGGAACGTCCGGTAGTCCGAGAGCGCCTTTCCGGTCCGGTTGCTGTGATTGATGACCAAGATGTGGTTATGCGGCTTTCTGCCCCGGCCATCCACGTGACTGACCACGAGGCAGTCCGAGTCGGGGTGCATCCTCTTCGCGAGCTGATAGCCGAGATCGTTCACCCGCTGCACGTGCTCCGGGTTCTTCGGGTCGAACTCCTCGTCGCTGAAAGACTGCCGGTAATGCAGCGCCTCGACCTCGCGCGTGGTGTTCTGCGTGAGCGCCCGTGCGCGCGCCGAGAATGCGCCAGGGCCTCCCGGCACTTCGCACGTGATCGCGACGCCCCGCTCGTCCTCCTTCCCGCGGATATAGCGCTCGGTGTCGGCGGCGCTGGTGCTCGGGCTGTAGTGGGTGGTGCTCATGCGGCCGTCCGATCCCCGAGCAAGGCGCGGACCTCGCGCAGCAGCTCGATCAGCTCGGGCACCTCCGACGACAGCGCCACCGCCTCACCGGCGCGCGCGCGGCGATCCAAGTCGTTGACGTTGATCGCCAGCGGGCGCAACTGGGCAGCCAGCTCACGAGCGTCCGCCGACGCCTGCACACGCGCCTCGACCCCGAGCAGGTGCGCCGCCACGGCGGCGTCCAACTCCTCCGAGCGGGAGGCGTGGAGGGCATCGCGTACGACGGTCCGTACCCACGTGCTCGGAGCCAGCCCGAGCCGCTTCGCACGAGTGCGAAGCGCCGCGAGCGTCTCCTCCCCGAAGTCGGTATCGAGCTTCGCGCGGCCCCCACGACGACGCTTCGCGCCGCCGTGACTCTGACGCACAGCCTCCGCATCAGCCCGACCGGTGTTCACCTGGGAGTCGGTCTGCTGCTCCACCTGTACGCCAGAGTGGCAAGCAGTAGGCCTGTCGGACACATCGCTGACGCTCGTGTCCTCCAGCCCTGCTTGCGAGGGGCCTCCGGCCCCCTCGACCCCCTGGAAGAGCGAATGCTGATCGGTGCTCATGCGGCACCTTCGATCAGCGCCAGCGGCACGTCCGGACTTCGCACCGCGAGCCCGCTGAGCAGCTCCGCGACCGCACCGTCCGCGTCGTGTTCCGCCGAGGTCTCCGGACCGTACGTCAGTTCCCGCGACCCGGCGTTCTGGTGGTACGCGTTGCCGTACATGCCGGGCGTGTGCGCGGCGGTCGGGATGCTGCACTGGTGCCACTCGTAGGGCTCGATCTTCCCGATGTGCTGCACGAGGTAGCGGTTGATGTCGTCGGCGCGGTAGACCTTCACGACCGACGCCAGGCGGCGGATGAACTGGTCCAGCGCCTCGTCCACGTTGCCCTTCTGGCGGGCGTAGTAGAAGAACTCGACCGGCTCGATCGTCGCCGTAATCACGATGAGGCGCGGAGCCACCTCGCCCTTGTTCTTGTACCGAGCCTTCGCAGGCGAGGCGTTATACGGATCGAGCAGCAGCAGCCAATCGTTCGCGTCCATCGCCGAGGCCCGCAGATCGTCCAGCAGCAGCACCTCCTCGCCCCGCCAGTCATCCAATGGGTTCCCCGTCGCGGCACGGTAGACCTGCCACTGCTCGCCATGTGCATTGGCCGCGCTAATCGCCTCGGTGATGAAATCCGTTGCGAACCGAGTCTTGCCGATCCCGGCATCCCCGTGGACGAACACCACGTGCGTCGAGAAGGCACCGGCGCGCAGCTTCGCGGCCGCCCGGTACGCGCGGCGCTGGCCGTAGGCCGACAGCGCGTCGTCGATCTCCCGCTGATGCCGCGAGTAGATGTCGAACAGTTCGTCCGTGAGCATGATCTGATCCCGCGTGATTTCGCCCTGCAGCACCCGCTCCCGCATGTCCTCGAAGTTCTCCGCGACGACCTTCTTCTTCACGTGGGCGCGCCCCTTGAGCCAGGTCTCCCGGCGCTGGGCGTCGATCCCGAGGTAGTCCGGCCCGCGCACCGTGGCGACCTCCGACGGCGCGTACTGATGCTTGTCCGCATACTTCACGTGAGTCAGGTACGACAGCATGTTGTCGAAGGCGTACCGACCGCGGCCCGGCTTCTCGACGTACTGGGGCTCGACGCCGATGCCGAACGCGAGCCGAGCCAGCGGCGCGCTCTTCGCACGGCTGGCGAACTTGATGACCGCGTGCAGGTGATCGGGCTTCGGCTCGACCACCAGAGCCTTCTCCGTGTCGCTCCAGACCTCGCGCTCATCCTTGTCGTGCACGATTCCGTAGGCCTCGATGACCTCGCAGCCGATGGCCTCGAGCCGCTGCGCGACGTAGGCGAGGATCGCCCCGGCTCCCTGCTCGAGCAGCGCGGCCCCGTTCGGGTCCTCGGCAGCCCAGGTCCAGTACGACGGATCGAGGTACTGCGTGAGCCCGATGCTCGTCGGGTTGTTCTCCTGCTTAGCCACGGCGACCACCCCCGTCGCAGGCGGCGTGGAGGGCCGCAGAGGGGGTGCGGCGCCTAAATGACCCCGTATTGACCCCCAAATGAGACCTCAAATGAACCCGCGAGGCGACGCGACGCAGCGAAGACGGAATCGGCTTCTGACCAGGCGCGTTGTTGCAAGGCGCGGCAATCGACAAGCCCTTGCCGCGCCCGTAGGAACGAATGAGGCCCCCGAAACTCTTGGAGTGCGAAGCACGGCTGCGGACCGTCAGCACGGCGATGGGCAGCCCGCCTTCGGCGGGTGCCAGGCCAGGCCCTCCGGGCGGGGTCAGGTCGGCGGGTGCGGTGCTGAGGTTGCGTGCGTCGGCGTGCATCAGCGACCACCGCCCCGGCCGTAGCGCTTGATGACAGCCTGATGCGTGACGCCGAGGGCGTCGCCGATCCTGGCCCAGGTCACCCCGTCGGCGCGGGCGTCGGCGACGGCGATCTCGACGGCCTCCTCCAGCACGGAGCGGAGCACGCCGAGGTCGTAGAGCTGGGCCTCGCCATCGGCGAGGGACGGGTCGCCCTGTCGCCAGCGGAAGCTGGTCAGGTGATCGAAGGCGGCGGAGTTCGCGCTCATCAGCGACCACCGCCCATCACGGCGGCGACGGCGGCGCGCTGTCGCGGCGTCAGCGGAGTGAGTGCCAGGCGCTCACCGGCTCGGCGACCGGCGGCGCGGGCGGCGGCGATGACGGGATCGAGCCCATCAGCATGCGGAACGGGAGACGAGTCCTGATCGAGAGCAGGGCAGTCAAGCGCGGATGCGCGGGGAACGTCGATAACGACAGACATCGGAAGTCCTCAGATATGAGTATCTTCCGGTTCCCCGCCACGGTAGTTGGGCTGTTTGACCGGCTACTCATCCGGGAGCAGAACCCCGCGCTTCTAAGTCGCGGCCCCGGTGGGATCTTCTTGTCTGCAACCACTCTCCCACGAGTCGACTCACCATTGCAATGACGAGTTGACTCATGAGTCAGTCGCGACGCGGCTCTATGCGAATGAGGTCGGGGTCGAACTTCACGTGACCGGGCGCGATGGGCTCGATGGTCACAGTCACCAGCTCGTCCACGAGCATCCGGCGGCGGTCTATGTCCAACGCCTTCCACTTCGACTCGACAACCTCGCGACGCTCCGCGGTGCCGACCGCCTCCTCCACGTCTGCCAGCAGCTTCGCCGCCACGGATACCGAGCGGTCGAGCAGCTCCGCGTCGATCTCGTCGATGCGGACCTTCACGTCGTTGATCGCCGCGGTGATCTCCAGGACCGGCTGATGGATGTCGCGCAGCAGCGGGCTCAGCTCCTTTACGCGCTCGACCAGGGCGTTCCGCTCGGTCAGCAGCTCCTCGCGGTCCGGCCCGTCGTCCTCCTGCGGCATCACGAGGTCGTGCACGTCCACCGACGACAGGCGGGTGAGCACTGCCTCGGTGACCATCGCATCGACGGGCTCGCGTTGGCGGGTGAGGTGGAACTGCTCGCCGCAGCGATACGTCGGCTGCTTGCGGCTGTTCGTCCCCGAGACGAGCGTCGCACCGCACTTCCCGCACAGCCCGATCGTCGACAGGAGGTATTTCGGCTGGTTGCCCTGCCTGGCCGACCTCCGCACGTTGTCCTCCAGCTTCGCCACCGCGGTCCGCCACGTCTGCTCGCTGACGATGGGCGGGAACGCCTCGCCCTGCACCGGGTACAGCTCGCCGGATGCGTAGTGCTTGATGTAGCCACAGTAAAGCGGGTTCGCGAGCAGGTAGCGCACGGCATCGACGGAGAATTCCGAGCCGCGGGCGGTGAGGTGACCAGCGCTGTTCAGGTCCTCGCGGATGCGCCGGATCGACAGCGACGGCTCGCCGAGGAACGCGTCGAAGGCCCGCCGAACCGCGTCGGCCTCTTCCTCGATCAGCTCACCCTCCCTCGACCATCCGAACGCCTTCCAGGCGGACGTGGGGATGCCCTCGGCACGTCGGCGCTCGTTCGACCTGATCTGTCGCTCGGCCTTGCGACGCGCCTCGAACCGGGCGAGAGCGGCGAGCATCGTCGCCCGGAACTCGCCGTCCGCCGTCGAGAGATCGATCTCGCCGTCCACGGTGACGACGCGCAGACCGAGGTCGATCAGCGTGTTCAGGTCCTTCGTGCTGCGCAGGAGCCGGTCCATGTCCACGGCGACCACCATCGAGAACCGGCCCGCGCGGGCGTCGTCCAGCATCTCGGCCCACCGGGTGCCAGCGCGGCGCTTCTTCGTCGCCGACACCGCGTTGTCCTCGTAGACCTCGACGACGTTCCAGTCCTTGGCCTCGGCCAGCGCCCTGATCTTCCTCAGCTGCGTATCGACCGTCCAGCGGTCGCCCTTGCGGTCCATGGAGGCGCGGACGTACGCGGCCACCTCGTTCGTCTTCCTCAGCGCTACCAGTTCGACCATGCAACCAAGCTTACGTGAACGGGCGTTGCAACCACGACATGCGCTACGAGAACCCGCTGTACATGGCCGAGGACGCCGGAGCCGCTGACCTCATCTCCGGCGGACGACTGCAACTCGGCATCAGCCGCGGATCGCCCGAGCAGGTGATCGAGGGATACAAGTACTTCGGCTATGTGCCCCCCGAAGGGTCCACCGACGCCGACATGGCGCGTCAGCACACCGACGTCTTCCTCAAGGTCATCTCGGGAGATGGCTTCGCCCAACCGAATCCGCGGCCGATGTTCCCGAACCCACCGGGACTGCTACCCATCGAACCCCAGTCACCCGGGCTGCGCGAGCGCATCTGGTGGGGTGCGGGCTCCCGCGCTACCGCGGAATGGACTGCGCAGCAGGGTATGAACCTGATGAGCTCGACGCTGCTCACCGAGGACACCGGCGTACCGTTCCACCAGCTACAGGCCGAGCAGATCGAGCGATATCGGAAGGCGTGGACCGACGCCGGCCACTCTCGTGAACCGCGGGTGTCGGTGAGCCGCAGCATCTTCGCGATCGTCGACGACCTCGACCGTGCCTACTTCGGTCGCGGTGGCTCCGAGGACGATCAGGTGGGCGTGATCGACAACGCCGTCGCACGATTCGGTCGCAGTTACGCCGACGAACCGGACAAGCTGATCGAGCAGTTGCGCGAGGACGAGGCCATCGCCGCCGCGGACACCCTTCTACTGACCGTTCCCAATCAACTCGGCGTGGACTACAACGCACACGTCCTCGAGTCGATCCTGACGCACGTGGCGCCGGCGCTCGGCTGGCGGTGACAATGCACTGACAATGTAGAGAAACTACATCATCAGTGCACAACAATTCGATTGTCCTTGATCGAATTCGTCTCCACGATGGTCGTCATGACCAACCGCGACCGGCTTCTCGGGCTTGCAGTGGTGGCGCTGTGGGGACTGAACTTCATTGCGATCCGCCTCAGCCTCGACCACTTCCCGCCGTTTTTCTGCGCAGCGCTGCGCTTCGCGGTGATGGCCGTCCCGGTCATCGCGTTCGTCACCTTCCCGCACGTGCGCCTGCGGTGGTTTCTGCTGTACGCCACCGGATTCGGCTTCGTCCAGTTCGCCTTCCTGTTCCTGGCGATGCATCTGGGGATGCCAACCGGACTCGCGTCGCTGGTGCTGCAGACGTCGGCTCCGTTCACCGTGCTGCTCGGAGTGCTGTTCCTGCGCGAGCGCATGGCCCTGCTCCAGGTGGTGGGCATCGTGGTGGCGGTGCTCGGCATGGCGGTCATCGGGATCGACCGCGCCACCGGCAGCCCGCTCGGGCTGGGTGCGCTGGTCCCGATGGTGCTCACCGTGCTCGGTGGCCTCGGCTGGGCGTTCGGCAACATCGGCAGCAGGCTCGCCGCGCAGCATCCGCCCACGCGGCCGGCCCCCGACGCCCGCCTCGACAACGCGCTGCGCATGACCCTGTGGATGTCGGTGGTCCCACCGATCCCGTTCGCCGCGATGAGTCTGGTGTTCGACGGACCCCGCGCCGGTGTCGAGTCGCTGACCACTCTCGACTCGCGCAGCGGTCTGCTCGCGCTGGCCGGACTCGCCTACACGGTGCTGCTGGGCACCGTGGTCGGGTCCGGGCTGTGGGTGTACCTGATGTCGCGCCACCCCGCCAGCAGCGTCGCGCCGCTGTCGTTGTTGGTGCCGATCGTCGGCATCACCGCGGCGTGGGCATTGCTGGGTGAGCGTCCGAGCGCCGTCGAGCTGATCGGCGCGATCACGGTGATCGTCGGATGCGCGGTCGGCGTGCTGGCCGCTCCGAGGTCGCGGCCCAAGCCCCCGGCCGATACCGGGTCAGCGAAACGCGTACGCGAGCGCGGCGCCGATGCGCTCGACGGCGGCACGCGCGTCCGGGCTGATCAGCGTCATGTTGGCGAAGGCGTGGATCAGGTTGCCGGCGCGGTCGAGGGTCACCGGGACACCCGCCTGCTTGAGACGATCGGCATAGGCAATTCCCTCGTCGCGCAGCGGATCGAATCCGGCGACGATCACATACGCAGGCGCGAGTCCGCTGAGATCGTCGGCCAGCAGCGGTGAGACGCGCGGATCGGAGCGCTGGGTCGCGTCGGGCACATAGTGGTCGGTGAACCAGTCCATGTGTTCGTCGGTGAGATACAGGCCTTCGGCGAACTCGCGGCGCGACGCCCGTTTCGTCGTCACGTCGACCACCGGGTAGATGAGCATCTGCAGGCAGGGGGTGATCGCGTCGTCGCGGACCTGCTGTGCCACCACCGCAGCCAGGTTTCCGCCGGCGCTGTCGCCGCCCACCGCGATGCGCTCGGTCGCCACACCCCATTGCGGCGCCTTTTCGACCGCGAAGCGCCACGCGGCGACCGCGTCGTCGACGGCAGCCGGGAACGGATGCTCCGGGGCCAGCCGGTAGTCGACGGACAGGATGTCGGCGCCGGTCGACAACGCCAGCCGACGTACCAGGTTGTCGTGGCTGACCCGATCACCCACCACGAACCCGCCACCGTGGAAGAAGACGAGAATGCCGGCCGAACGCACCCGGGCGCGGTACCGCGTGGCCGGTATCGGTCCACCGGGTCCGTCGATGAGCAAGTCCTCTTCGACCGCCATCGCCGGCAGATCCTCCGCCAACGTCGCCGCGTTGGCGGTCAGATCCGCGCGCGCCTGCGACACCGGTTTGCCGGCGATCTCGAAAGCCGGCACCTTGTCGGCGATCAGTCCGGTCAACGCCATCTCCGGCGACAACCGGTCACCGTCGGCGTTGACGCGGCCCCACTGGCCGGCGAAGCGCAACACCACCGGTGGGATGCGTCCGGCGGAGCGCATCAGCGCACGCCGGACCCGGGTGGGCAGGGACGGAGACATCGCTGTGGCCTGACTCACGTCCGTGAGCGTACCGGCGCCGCACGGGCGACCTGTCGACGGGCGCTTGTGTCAGACTCGTGCCATGTCCGACCGCACCAGAGTCCCGATGCGCACCAACCTGGCGCTGGCAGCCGCGTCGGCGGCCCGCTGGGCGTCGCGAACCGCAGGTCGCGGTAAGGGGTCGATGATCGGTGGTCTGGTCGCCGCGAAGATCGATCCGAACATCATGAGCCGCCTGGCCGCCGGCAAGCGCTCTGCGCTGGTGACCGGCACGAACGGTAAGTCGACGACGACGCGGATGACGGCGGCGGCCCTGTCCGAACTCGGCGACGTGGCCACCCAGGCCGACGGCGCCAACATGGACGCCGGCATCATCGCCACCCTCACGCTGCATCGTCCCGCGACGATCTGCGCGCTCGAGGTCGACGAGTTGCATGTGCCGGGTGTCAGCGATGCAGTCGACCCGGAGGTGTTGGTGCTGCTGAACCTGTCGCGCGATCAACTCGACCGGGTCGGCGAGATCAACATGATCGAACGGCGACTTCGCGAAGGTATCGCCCGCCATCCGGCGATGACGATCGTCGCCAACTGCGACGATGTGCTGGTCACCTCGGCCGCGTTCGACGCCACCGATGTCGTGTGGGTGGCCGCGGGCGCCGGCTGGGTGGGTGACTCGGTGAGCTGCCCGCGCACCGGCGAACCCATCATCAGATCGGGCGACGACTGGCGCTCGAGCGGTGACGAGAACTTCCGCCGCCCCACCCCCGACTGGTGGTTCGACGACGAGAACCTCTATGGCCCCGGCGGATTCACCGCCCCGATGACGCTGTCGGTGCCCGGTCGCGCGAACCGGGGCAACGCTGCCCAGGCGGTGGCCGCAGCGGTGGCGATGGGCGCCGACCCGGCGAAGGCGGTCGCGGCGGTGGGCACGGTCGGGGAGGTCGCCGGGCGCTACGGCATTCATCAGGTCGGCAACCACTCGGTGCGCACGCTGCTGGCCAAGAATCCGGCGGGCTGGCAGGAAGCCCTGTCGATGATCGACCAGGACGCCGATGGTCTGGTGATCGCGGTCAACGGGCAGGTCCCCGACGGTGAGGACCTCTCCTGGCTGTGGGATGTGCGGTTCGAGGCGTTCGAGACGATGCAGGTGGTCGCCGCCGGCGAGCGTGCGGCCGACCTGTCCGTCCGGCTGCTCTACGCGGGCGCCGAGCACACCACCGTTCCCGATCCGATGAAGGCGATCGCCTCCTGTCCGCCGGGCCGAGTGGAGGTACTCGCCAACTACACTGCGTTCCGCGATCTCGGCACCGCCCTGGAGCGCGCCGAGCGCGCCCGCGGCGCCGACCTGAAGGGGGCGGGGTCATGAGCGAATCCACATTGCGGATCGGCCTCGTCCTGCCCGATGTGATGGGTACCTACGGAGATGGCGGCAACGCGCTCGTGCTCCGGCAGCGCGCGCGCATGCGCGGAATCGATGCCGAGATCATCCAGATCACCCTCGATGACGAGGTACCCGACTCGCTGGACGTCTACACCCTGGGTGGCGCCGAGGACTACGCGCAGCGTCTGGCCACCCGCCACCTCACCCGTTTTCCCGGGTTGCAGCGTGCCGCGGACGCGGGCCGGCCGGTCTTGGCGATCTGTGCGGCGATCCAGGTGCTGGGCCACTGGTACGAGACGTCTGCGGGTGAACGCGTCGACGGGATCTCGCTGTTCGACCTCACCACCTCGCCGCAGGAGAGCCGCAGCATTGGCGAACTCGTCACCGATCCGGTTGTCGACGGGTTGACCGCACCACTGAGTGGCTTCGAGAACCACCGCGGCGGAAGCACTCTCGGCGACGACGCGCGGCCGTTGGCCCGCGTGCGGCACGGGGTCGGCAACGGCGTGGGCGACGGCACCGAGGGTGTGGTGCAAGGATCGGTGATCGGCACCTACATGCACGGTCCGGCGCTCGCGCGTAACCCCGAACTCGCCGACCATCTGCTGGCGCGTGCTCTCGGTACCGATTCGCTGGCGCCGCTGCAGCTTCCCGAGGTGGCCCGCCTGCGCACCGAGCGCCTGGCCGCCGGTCGACGCGGCTGAGTTCACCTTCGCCAGGAAAGCCCGTTCATTACCGCTTGCTGAGCTGAGGAGACCCGGAGCCTGCGGCCACCACTATTCCGTGCGCGGCACCCACCGGCGACGACTCACCGCACCGATCGGTCAGGCCGAAACCGCGCGCACACCGTCGGACCGCAGACGGCGCAGTCGGTACCGGATCGATAGTGGGTGTGCGCGTCACGGGCGTGGCCGCAGCGGCAGCGGGAGTCCGGGTGACGGCCCAACCATCGGGCGAGCACCTTCTTCATGAGTCGACCCCCGATCTGCGGCTGACCTCGTTGTCACCGCCCATCGCAGACTACTCGTCAGTCACGGCGCGGCCGCTTCGGTGACAGCCCGGCGTGTTCAGCGGCCGCGGTCAGTACGTCGGCCAACATCGCCGGGGTGAGCCGGCCGGTGAAGGTGTTGTGTTGGCTCACGTGGTAACTGCCGAAGATGGTCAGCTCCGCCTCGCCGCGGCGGATGGTCGTTCGGGCGCCGTGGCCGAACTTGGGTTTCGGTCGGTCGACGCTCCAGCCCAGGTCGGCGAACGCCCGCAGACCCGCCTGCCACCCGAACGCACCGAGCACCACCACCGAACGCAGGGTGGGCTCCAGCAACGCGAGTTCCGCGTCGAGCCACGTCGCGCATCGGTCCCGTTCGGCGACGGTCGGTTTGTTCTGCGGCGGCGCGCAATGCACCGGTGCGGTCATCCGCACCCCGTACAGCTGCATGCCGTCGTCGACGGACACCGCGGTCGGCTGACTCGCCAAGCCAACGTCGTACAGCGCCCGGAACAGCACGTCACCGCTCTGATCACCGGTGAACATCCGGCCGGTCCGATTACCCCCGTGGGCTGCCGGCGCCAAACCCAGCATCACCACGCGTGCATCGGCGGGCCCGAAACCAGGCACCGGCCGGCCCCAATAGGTCTGGTCGGCGAACGCGGCCCGTTTGTCCCTCGCGACCTGCTCACGCCACTCGACCAGACGCGGACAGGCACGGCACTCGACGACGTCGGCGTCGAGCCCCGCCATCGTCGAATAGCCGGCCATGGCTCACCCTAACGCCGGCGGTCGATCAGTCCAGCACACGAGACCGCTGCCGGGTTCCGTCGACGGCGAACCAGCCCCGCTCGAACTGCTGCCACCGCTGCAACAAGGGCCGTGACTCTTCACCATCGCGTGCGACCGCCCGTTCGAGCCGTTCCGCCGCAGATCCACCGTCGAGCCACAGGGAGTGGGTCAGACGCGGGGCGATGCGCCGACGCGCCGACGACACCCCCTCGATGATGAGCAGCGGTTCCCACCGCAACCACACCAGCCGCCCAGGCTTGGCCACGCCGTCCCGCCACACCCGCGGCCGATAGTGGTAATCGTGTCGCCGGATGAACGCCTGCAGGAGGTCGGTTTCCAACTCAGGCCACCAGGCGACGGGATTGTCCCAGGTGGCGAAGTCGTCGGTGCGGATCAGCTGCACTCCGGTGCCGCGCTGACGCAGGCGCGCCACCAGCGCGTCGGCCACCGTCGACTTCCCCGATCCGGACGGGCCGTCGATGGCCACGATGCCCGAGTCCATTTCCGCCGCGAGATCGTCGAGTCCGCGGACGACGTCCGACATCATCACAGTCTCCCGATCCCGGTGGTCGGCGGCGTGGTCAGCGACGCGGTGATCGGCGGTTCCGGGACCTCGGTCACCGTGGTCGTACCAGTGCGCAGGTACTCGACGATCGCACGATCGAGCGGTGGATGCGATCGCCCCAGCTGCGCGTGGTCGCCGCCACCAACGGTGATCAGATGGCTGCCCATCAGCCGGTGCATCGCCAACGACTCGCGGTAGGGCGTTTGCGGGTCGTCTCGCGCCTGCAGCTGCAGTGGCTGCACGGCGAGATGGTTGTTGGTCACCGCCACCGGCGTAGTCACAGCAGGTGCACCCGCACAGGCCATCCCCGACTGGTAATAGAGACCCGGCCCGTCGAAGACGTCTGCCACCACACCGTTGAGGAACACCGACGCGGGGACCTGATGCGGGTGCGCCGGCATCTGGTTCTCGTTGCACATGATCACCGACTGAAGGTCCTGCAGACTCGTCAGGATGGCAACGACCTCCGGGTCGGGTTCGGCCTTCGGTTGGGCGCGGCCGTTGATCCGCATCGCCACGAACGCCCATTTGTTGCGGTCCGGGGCGGCGATGCGAGTGATGCTGAGCAGCAACGAATTCGACTGCATACCCGGAACAGTCAGTGTCGCAATGAGATTCTCCACGCGCGCACGGGCTTCGGCGGTGAGGTTCACCCCGGCGAGATACTGCTGCGCCACCGCACGCAATCCTGGCGGAACGTCACCGACCTGCGCCGGCGGCGCGGCGAGCGACGGTGGCACGCCGGACTCAGCGACGATCTTCGCGCTCCACTGCCGATACACCGCCAGCGGCGTGCGCCCGAGGTGATAGATGTTGTCGTGCTTCGCGATCCACACCAACATCTCGTTCATCCGACTCTTGAACGCCTGCGTCTGCGAACCCGGAATCCCGTTCCAGACCAGTGCCGGGTTGACCGCGGAGTCGAGCACCAGCCGGTCGGTGTGCCTCGGGAACAGCGTGGCGTACGTCGACATCAGCAGCGTGCCATAGGAAATGCCGTACAGGCTCACCTTCGATACGCCGAGCACGCGGCGCACGACCTCGATGTCGCGGGCCGTGTTCTCGGTGGTGATGGTGCGTAGGTAGGCGGGCGCCGACGCCGCACAGCGGCGGCGATGCAGTGCCCCGCCCTCGGTGAGCAAGGCCAGCTGCTGCGAGTCGGAGACCGGCGTGCACGTCAGCGGCGTCGACGAGAGCAATCCGCGTGGCTGTACGCCAACCAGGTCCCACTCGTCGCGCATCTCATCGGGCACCGGGAGCCGGGAGAACATCCCGATGGCGTCGGAACCGGGCCCGCCCGGGTTGCCGATGAGCACGCCACGACGACGGCCCGGATCGCGCGCCGGGAGTCGGCTGATCATGATGTCGATCGTCGGACCGCTCGGCATCGCGTGGTCGAGCGGCACCTGCACCGTCGCACACCGTGCCGCCGGGGATGCGTCGTGGATCGCGGGGCACGGGCCCCACCGCAACTCCTGCGCGGGTGCCGCAGCGGCGGACGGCACGATCGAACCCACCGCCACTGCGAGCGCGACAGCGATGGCAGACAGGCGCCCGATCTGAACGCTTCCCCGGCTGGTCACGGGTCTATCTGTAGCAGACTTGCACTCGCCGCAGAGCCCGGCCGGTCCGCCTAGGCCAGCACCCGTCGGCCCGACAACGCCCGCCCCAGCGTCAGTTCGTCGGCGAACTCGAGGTCACCACCCATTGGCAGTCCCGACGCCAACCGAGTCACCGACAGTCCGGGAAAGTCCTTGAGCATCCGCAGCAGGTACGTCGCGGTCGCCTCGCCCTCGGTGTTGGGATCGGTGGCGACGATGATCTCGGTGACGTCGTTCCCGTCCTCCTGGGTCGCGAGGCGTTTGAGGAGTTCACGGATACGCAGCTGGTCGGGACCGATGCCCGACAGCGGGTCGAGCGCACCGCCGAGCACGTGGTAGCGGCCATCGAACTCCTTGGTCCGTTCGATGGCGTGCACGTCCTTGGGCTCCTCGACGACACAGATCTTGGTGGCGTCGCGGCGGGCGTCCGAACAGATCCGGCACAACGTGTCGGCCGAGACGTTGCCACATTCGGCGCAGTAGGTGACGTCATCGCGAACCCGGGCGAGAGCCGCGATCAGGCGATCGATCTCCTTGTTCTCCACCGATAGCAGGTGGAAAGCGATGCGCTGGGCACCCTTGGGTCCCAAACCCGGCTGTTTGGCCAGCTCGTCGATCAGATCCTGGATCGGTCCCTCGTACATGGCGGCCTACTGGCCGAGGCCGGGAATGCCGCCGCCGAGGCCTCCGGCGAGCGGTCCCATCTTCTCCTGCGCGAGGGCTTCACGCTTTGTCGACAGGTCGGCGAGCGCGCCGAGCACGAGATCCTGCAACGTCTCCACATCGTCGGCGTCGACGACCTTGGGGTCGATACTCACCGCGGTGACCTCGCCGGTGCCGTTGCCGGTGACCGTCACCAGGCCGTTGCCGGCCGATCCGGTGACCTCGGCCGCGGCGATCTCGTTCTGTGCGGACAGGAGCTGTTCCTGCATCTGCTGGGCCTGGGCGAGCAGGCCGGCCATCGGGTTGTCGCCGCCTTCACCGCCGCCGAAGAGTGCGCTGGGGTCGAAAGGTTGAGTCACGCCCTCAACTGTATCGCCGTCTCAGCGCAGCAACCGATCGACGTGCTCGGCGAGTTCGTCCAGCGTCGCGCCGTCGCCGGGAGTGACGACGAACGAGATCACCTCGTCACCGAAGAGACGGCCGGCCTGACGGGTCAGCGCGAACTCGAACCTGTCGTCGACGCGTCGCCACTGGGTGATGCCGCCGTAGACAGGCGCGCTGGCCCCGGTCGTCACGCAGTACTCGTCGGACCGCGGCCCGCCGGTCAGGTCGCGCTGGATCTGGAAACACGCCATCGACTCGTCGTCGATGAACACCACGGCCTCGCACCCGAGGTCGGGGTGGCGCTCGTAGGTCGCCTGGATGGCCATGTGCTCAGGCTATCGCGTCGACTGGGCGCCGTTTCCCGTCGACTGGGCGCCCTTGATGCTGGTCGAGTAGGTGCCAACATCTCGCTGATCGAGTAGGTCGAGCCGCCAGGCGAGACCGTATCGAGCTATGGGGCCGGCTTCGCCGGTGACGCGGAGATGCGAAGGTTTGCCGTGGTTGAGTCGGGTGGACGGG
>NZ_JAZARS010000015.1:0-144346 GCF_036233855.1 Gordonia sp. Z-3 | reverse complement strand
GGATGGACTCCGAGCTGATCGGCGATCCGCTTGATCGCACCTCTCGACGAATCGAGATCTCGTCGCGCTTCACATGCCATCCGGGTGGCCCGGTCCTTGAGTTCCTCACTGTACTTGCGTGGTGCTGCCATGCTCTCCATCCTTCACAGGTTCGAGAGCCTCCGACAGACCCGGGGCGGTTCAGACCGGTGTGTTGGGTACGGTCACCATCACCGGCCCGACCGAGGTGTCGACAGGCGAACTGGCATACAGGGTGTCGTCATTGATGTCCACGACGCCCTGATAGAGCGGCGAGATGGTGTCGGTCCGATGAGTCCGTTGTGCGGGGCGACGTCGAACTGGGTTTGCGCGAACCACAACCAATAGAACGTCTCCACCTACCGCTTCGTCAGCGCGGACACCGTGTCGACATGTGCCGGCGCAGAAATCAGCGCGGCGGCCGCGACACAGACGACGGCGACCGCAATTGTCACCCGAAACGATACTGGCGCAGCAGATCTCGTGAACCGAGCAGGACTGGTGAACCGGGCAGGGCTGGTGGACATGGCGGCGGCCTCCGCACCTCGCGTTCGACGAGGTGTCCGCACGGAAATCGCGGCCGGACCCGAGCCGACCTGCGCGATTTTGCTGCGAGCCGGGTGTTGTCTATGCCGAAATGTCGGAATCGGTTCTCTGCGTGGATGGTGACGGGTTCGTGCTCGCCGCGCGGACAGGCCGCACGGCGTGCGTTCTCAGCGGTGGGTCGGAGTGTCGTCGGGTCCGGGCTCCACGGGAACCTCGTGCGATGCTCCGTCGCGAGCGCTTCGGTCGTTCTTGACGTCGGGGTCGAGCTTGTCGGCGCGTGCGAACTCGCGCTCGACCTCGGTACGGGATTTAGCGGCGTGGCCCTGATGGGTCTGGGCCTCTTCGTTGAGTTGTTTGGCCTCGGCGGCCTTCGCGTCGGCCTCGGCCTGGGCCTTGCGAGCGCGGGCGTCGGCCTCCTCGGCGATCGCCTCGCGGTGGCGGACCTCGGACACCTGCGAAGTGGCGTTCTCGCGGATCTCGCGTGCTTTGCTGCGGCGCCGCACGGTGCGCTGACGCAAGAGAAGGGCGATGACTGCAAGTACGACGATCACGATGACGACGGCCAGAATGATCCAGACTGCGGTGTCCATGATGTTTCTCCTCACTCGAGTGCACCGGGAGATACCCAGACGGGGTCGATCTCAATCGCGAACCGCGAGGTGGTTTGCGATTTTGTGCGCTCGAGATCGGTGAAATCCGGCATCGCGCCCGATCGTCCGGCATGATTGTCTGGTGTTTCGCCGAGAAGGCGGGGCGGTCCTCGCCTGGTCGTGAGGCCGCCCACGGGCTCTCTGAGAGGACCACTTCCATGGCTTCCACTGGTGTCGCAGCGCCTTTGACCGATGCCTACCTCCGCGACACGACCGGCGTGGCCGCCGCGCTCGACGTCGACGCCCGAGTTGGGCTGACGTCCGCGGAGGCCGCAGGTCGGTTGGCACGTTTCGGCCCCAACGAGGTGACTCCCGAGCCGCCGCCGACACTCTGGGCGGTCTCCCGTGGTCAGCTGGCGAATCCGATGAACATCATGCTGCTCATCGTTGCCGTCGCCAGCTTCGCGATCGGCCAGTTCGCCACGGGCATCGTGGTGGGGCTGCTGGTTGTGTTCAACGTGGTGATGGGCACCAAACAGGAGATGAAAGCTCAGGCCAGCGTCGACGCGCTCGCCCAGTTGCAGGTTCCGGTGGCGCGGGTGCGCCGTGACGGACAGGTGGCCGAGGTGCCGGCCGCCGAGCTGGTGCCCGGCGACATCGTGCTGGTGGAGGCGGGCGACCTCGTTCCGGCGGACGGACGACTCCTCAACTCCGCGACTTTGGAGGTTCAGGAGGCCGCGCTGACCGGTGAAAGTGCGCCGGTGCCCAAGGACTCGGCGCCGATCGCGGGCACGGAGGTCGCGCTGGGTGACCGCACCAACATGGCATTCCAGAACACCCAGGTCACCCGTGGGTCGGCGCAGTTCGTGGTGACCGCGACCGGAGCCGGCACGCAGATGGGCCGCATCGCCGACATGGTCACCGCAACCAAACGGTCCAAGTCGCCGCTGCAGCGCGAACTCGACGGGATGACCAAGGTCTTCGGTTTCCTCGCCTGGGGTGCCGTCGCGATCATCGGCATCATCGGACTTCTGCGCGGACAGAACGGCGCAACCCTTGCGCTACTGTGTATCTCCACCGCGATCGCGTCCATCCCGACCGGTCTGCCGACCTTCGTGCAGACGATGTTGTCTTCGGGTGCACAACATCTCGCCGACGAGAAGGCGGTGGTCAAGTCGCTCGCCGACGTCGAGACCCTCGGCGGCACCACCGTCATCAACTCCGATAAGACCGGCACGCTGACGATGAACGCGATGACCGTCACGGCGCTGTATGCGGGGGACCAATGGTTCCGCGTGGAGGGTTCCGGCTACGCCAAGACCGGCGCAATCCTCGGCGCGGCAGGCGATCTGCCCGACTTCACGCCCCTCGCGTTGGGGTTGTGTCTGTGTTCGGACGCCACAGTCGCCGACGACGAATCGATCATCGGCGATCCGACCGAGGCGGCGTTGGTCGTGTTGGCCGCGAAGATCGGGGTGGACGCCGAGGTCACACGCCAAGCCGTCCCGCGCGTCACCGAGGTCCCATTCGACTCGGACTACAAGTTCATGGCGACATTCCACGACCGTCCCGACACAGTCCACGGCACCGTGGTGGACCAGCCCCATCTCGTGGTGGTCAAGGGAGGGCCGGACGTGGTGCTCGATCGGTGCTCCCACGCGCTGCGGCACGGCGATATCGTGCCCGTCGACCAGATGCGCCAGAACATCCTCGACGCCAACCGGGAGCTGTCCGAGAAGGGATTGCGCGTGCTCGCGTTCGCCGCGAAAGGGCTCGACGACACTGCGATGGCAGCTGCCACTGCTGACCCGATGGCCGCCGTCGGTGATCTCGTGCTGATCGGGCTCGTCGGCATCATCGACCCGCTGCGTGCCGAGGCGACCGCGGCTGTGCACACCGCGCTCGGGGCGGGGATCGATGTCCGGATGATCACCGGCGACCACACCATCACCGCTCGGGCCATCGCCGACCAACTCGGTCTGGGACCCGGCGTCATCACCGGCACCGATCTGCAACATCTCGGCGACGACGAGGTCCGGGCGCAACTGCCCGACCTGCATGTGTTCGGCCGGGTCGCGCCCGAGGACAAACTGCGGTTGGCCCAGCTCATGCAGGAGGACGGTGACGTGGTCGCGATGACGGGCGATGCCGTCAACGATGCGGCGGCTCTCAAACAGTCCGACATCGGCGTGGCCATGGGCAGCGGCTCGGAGGTGACCAAACAGGCCGCCAAGATCGTGCTCACCGACGATAACTTCGCCACCCTGGTGCGCGCCGTCGAACTCGGCCGCGACATCTATCGACGCATCTCCTCCTACATCCGGTTGCAGCTCACCGTGTTGTCGGCGGTGCTGCAGATGATGGTGTTGGCGACGATCCTCAACATCAACGGCGGCGTTGCACTGTTGCCGATGCAGCTGTTGTTCTGCAAGTTCTTCGTCATCGTGACGGTGGTGGTCGGGTTCATCGTCGACGCCTCCGATCCCGGCGTCATGCAGCGGCCGCCACGCGCCCCGGGAACACGGATCGTC
Source organism: Gordonia sp. Z-3 (assembly GCF_036233855.1). Classification (NCBI taxonomy): domain Bacteria; kingdom Bacillati; phylum Actinomycetota; class Actinomycetes; order Mycobacteriales; family Gordoniaceae; genus Gordonia; species Gordonia sp. Z-3. The sequence continues at coordinate 140,661 of NZ_JAZARS010000015.1, read as the reverse complement.
AACGGCCCACAGATCGCTCGGTGGGTGATCAGTGGCTTCCTGATTGCGGGTAGTGCGCTCGCAGTTCTGCAGTGGGGGCCGGACGAGCCGTCCGCCGATCGCGGTTCGGTGGCGATGACGATGGCGTTCGCCGTGGTTGCCTTCAGCGGCGTCAACCTCGGCGTGGTGATGCGCCGGGAACGTGAGGCGCCGTGGTCGTCGCCGGTGTTCCCGTACTTCGGGTGGCTGATCGGCGGCTGGTCGCTGGCGTGGGCCGCCGTGGAACTCGGTATGCTCCAACGTCTGCTGGACACCGTGTCGCTTTCGGGTGGACAGTGGCTCGTCGTCCTCGGTCTGTCGCTGATCGCGCCGGCCATTGTCGGGATCGACAAGGCCATCCAGTTGCGGCGCATGGCATCTGTCTCCGGTGGCTCCTGAGGCCCGTCACCACCTGTTCTCCCTGGAACGAGCTTCACCTCCGGATTCCTGGGAAGCGCGCTTGCGAGCGTCACCGTTTGTTCCCTGACGAGCGAGCTTGCGAGCGTCACGAAGGGCACGAACAGCTCCAACCGTCGCCGGCCACCGTGACACACTGGTCGCAGGACGTGAGGGGTCCATCGATGACGACGGCGGCGAATCAGGAACGGGCCGGGAGTGTCCGGTCCGCGCTGGACAAGGTGCGTCCCGGCGCGTCGCCTCCGGACCTACTCGGGATGACGGCAACCGAACGCGCCCGCTGGTGGGCTGGGCTCACACCCACCGAGCAGGTCTCAGTCGGGCTCGCTTTTCCCGAGATCATCGGTGTCGGACAGGGTTTGCCCGCATCGGTGTGCGACAGGGCCAACCGCCTGCTGCTCGACCGCGACCTCGCCCAGGCGCAGGCTGTGGTCACGCTCGAGGATCGCAGCGACGATGCCCGGAGAACACTGCGCAACGCACAATCGGTGCGCGCAGGCCTCGTGAAGGCGCAACAGACGGCACCTGGCGCCGCGGTCACGCTCTATGCCTATGACCCGCACGCTTTCGGCGAGGACGGCAAGGCCGTCGTCGCCGTCGGTGATCTGGACTCCGCACGCAATGTCGCATGGTTGGTCCCGGGCGCCGGCGCCGAGATCTCCACGACCCCGGGCAACGTGCAGAACGCGGCCGACCTGTACAAGCAGGCCGGCGGGGAGCTCGGTGATGTCGCCGTGGTGACCTGGATCGGCTACGACGCACCCAGCGGTGCCGATCTCGGTGCGATCGTGGGGACCGGTTCGGCCCGCGATGGCGGTCGGATGCTCGCCGATGACATCGGCGGGTTCATCGCCGCTCGAGAACAATTGGGGGTCGGAGATGACGACCACCTCAACCTCGGACTCATCGGCCACAGCTATGGATCGACGACGGTCGGCTGGGCCGGCGACAACGGGCGCCTGTCAGGTGCCCTCGACACGGTCACGATGCTGGGGTCGCCGGGTGCCGGTGGCGTCGCGACGGCCGATGAGTTCGGGATCGGGGCGCGCAACGTCTTCGTGGGTGCGGCATCCGACGACGCCATCGGACACCTGGGCGGGGCCACGTCGACCACCGGCATCGGCGGATTGGGTATCGATCCCGCCGCAACCGCTTTCGGGGCGCAACGTTTCCGTGCCGAGGGCGGCGACCTCGCGCCGGTTGTCGGCAACCACAGCAGCTACTTCCAGATCGGTTCGGAATCGTTGGAGAACCTGGGACGGATCGTGTCGGGCCGAGGTGGTGACATCACGCGCGAGAACCGACGCAGCGTGGCAGATGTCGTGGCCGGTCAGCTGTCCGGCGGGCGTCGCGATCCGGCCGTCGACTCCCGAAAGGCAGGACGGTGAGAGCGAGTTCCTCAGCACCACTACCAGATCGGACATCAGCCGTCGACGATGAACGGCCACTGACCGCTGCGCAGAGCGCGGTGGTGCGCCGACGTGCCAGGGAGGTCACGCAGGCAATCATCGACCTGCTGGTCGACGCCGAACACGTCGTCCTCGACGATCGGGCATCCACCGAGGAGTGGGCCGGCTGCTGCGCCGTCGCCGATTCGCTCACCTACGGCACGCATTACAACGGTGTGCTGTACTCCGCACACATCGTCTTTGCATCGGACGTCGGCATCGACGTCGGGCGCCTGCACGAGGTTCTCGCTCCGGTGGGTATCGGGTGGCATGACGATGACCCCGGCATCGGCGCGGTGGGGATCTTCCGGGTCGCTGTCGACACCACGCGGCTGCACATCCGGCTGACCACTCCGTGCTACTTCATCCGGGAACTCGGCGTTGCCGACGGCGGCACCTTGCCCGCTGTCGAGATCACCACGGTCACCGGGTTTCTCACCCGCTCCTGGGTTCGCCGCTAGCGATCTGCGCCGATTCCCCCGGGCGAGTAGTCGGCCGATGAATCACGGCCGCGGGTTTTGTCTGTACTTGTGGCACGCGATCGAGATCGAAGAGAGGAGAACACATGCGCAAGCTCGTCGTGACTCAGAACATCACCCTCGACGGTTCCATCGAGATGCTGACCACCTGGTTCGACCCGACCGAGGACGCCCCTGACCTCATCGAGGAATCGCACCGACAAGACGCCGCGGCGGAGGCCCTTCTGGTGGGACGACAAACCTTCGAAGATTTCCGTGGATACTGGCCACACCAACACGACGATCCGACTGGCATCTCCGACTATCTGAATGCGGTGCACAAGTACGTCGTCTCGTCGACGATGACCGACCCCGCCTGGCAGAACTCGACTGTGCTGGCGGCCGAAGACGTGGCGCGGCAGGTGAACGACCTCAAGCACCGGGACGGCAAGGACATTGTGGTCACCGGCAGCATCTCACTGACACACGAGCTGATCTCGGCGCGGCTCGTCGACGAGTTCCGGCTCTTCGTTTATCTCACGGTGCAGGGACGCGGACGCCGCCTGTTCCCGCAAGGCGCTGAGCCGCCGCAGTGGTCTCGGTCAGCTGGATCCTGGCGGGTGCTGTGGCCATCCCGTGATCTGTCCGGCGTTGTGTCTCGACTTCACACCATCGGCGTCGTAGGCCGTTTCCTCGAGGCTGCGGCGGGGCATGCTCGTGACATGGCGATCAGCAAAGACGACAAGGTCGAATGGAACACGTCGCAGGGCACGACGGAAGGACACGCCCGCGAGAAGCGGGTCTTGGAGTTCACTTTCGAGGGGCAAAAGTTCAATGCCAGCAAGGAGGAGCCGTACTGGATCGTGGAGTCGTCGAAGACCGGCGCCAAGGCTGCACACAAGGAATCGTCCTTGACGAAGAAACAGTGATGCTCAGAAGCGGGTCACGGTGTCTCGGCCGATCATGAGTCCGTCCACACCGGATCACGCTTGCCGAGGAACGCAGACATCCCTTCCTGGGCGTCGCAGGTCAGTGCGTTCGTCGCCATCGTCTCCTGCATGAGCGCATACGCGTCTGCTTCGCTCTCATCGATCTGCTGGTAGAAGGCCTTCTTGCCGATAGCAACCGTCATCGCGCTCGACGCCGCCACCTTCTGCGCCAGGTCCATGACTGTCGAGCCCAGCGCGTCGTCGTCGACGACGTCGTTGACCAGGCCCCAGTCGGCGGCCGTGGTCGCGTCGATTGCGTCGCCGGTGAGCAGCATCTTCATGGCGCGTTTGCGCCCGACGGCCCGGCTGAGGGCGACCATCGGGGTGGAGCAGAACAGGCCGATCTTGACGCCCGGCGTGCTGAACATGGCCGAGCGTGCGGCGACGGCGAGATCACACGTCGCGACCAACTGACAACCGGCGGCGAAGGCAAAGCCGGCGACCTCGGCGATGACTGGTTGCCGAACGGCGTGCACCGCCGAGATCATCTCGGTGCACGCGGAGAACACCGCGCGTTCGTCGTCGAGAGTCCGGTCGACCAGTTCGGACAGGTCGTGGCCGGCGGAGAAGGCCGGACCGAGTGCCCGGATCACGATCACCCGGACCTCGGACGTGAGGCCGAACTCGTGCAGCGCGGCCGTAATCGCCGTCATCGTCTCGGTCGACAACGGATTGCGGCGACGTGCATCGGTGAGGGTGATCACCCCGATGCTGTCGTCGCGGGTGATGTCGATTCCGTGTGACATGACGGCCTCCTTGCCCGAGTCCCCCGGACGGTTGTAGCACGCACGCCCCGCCCGGACAGGCCGACTGCCACACGTGTTCTTCCCCGGGTTTCGTTTCGCTCGCCGCCGAGTAACAGGCGGGAAGGAAACGATGCCCGGGGAAGAATGTCAGCTTTCGGCGATCGGGGTCACGGAAGCTTGGGTAGCGCGTCTGTGATGCCCTTGATGGCTCCGTTGAACTGCTTGTTGGCGTCGTCGAGCGTCTTGTCAATCGTCGTGCGTACCGTCTGCTCGAACTCCCGCTGGGTCCTGTGCCACTGTGCTGTCGTCGGCATGCCGAGGTTGTTGTTCCCGAGGGTTTTTGCTCCGTCGCCCTTGCGCAGGCCGAGTTTTTCGTCGTGAATCATCATCGCAGTACCGACGCCGCCCAGTGCCGCACCGACACCCGCAGCCGTCCAACTGACCGCGAGGGTCGCCGCCGCTCCGGCCACGAATCCGACCGGAACTCCGATCACTCCGCCGATGACACCGCCGGGAATCGCGCCGATCCCGCCGGCCAGGCCGCCTATGCCGGCACCGATCGCGGCGCCGATCACGCCTCCCGCTGCCGCGCCGCCGATGAGCGCCACGGTCTCGAAGGCCAACAGGGGCACCAAGATGACATAGCCCGCGACCTGCGCGCCGGTCTGCGCATCGCTGCCGATTCGCTGCCAGTCGGCGGGGGTGAAGGCCCACGGGTTGACGTTGGGTGCCCTGGTCGGAATCGCGGATGCCGGCAGCACGATCACCTCATCGGCGACATCGGTCGGAGTGGTTGCCGCCGGCTTCCCGGTGAGCCGATCCGACTGCGTCGACGGGATCACCTTCATCACCTGTTCGGCCGCACCAGTCGTCAGCTGCGCCGGCGCAGTGGTCACCGGCTGCACCGCCGGCGCAGCTGCGGCGGCAGGCCCGGCGAGCTGGCCGAACTGGACTGCTGCGGACACGGTGACCGCACCGGCGATCATCTTGAGCGACGTCGTGCGCACACGCGACAATTGCATGAGAGTTCCCCTTTGATTCCCCGACGGCATGATCGGCACGATCAGCCGGACGGGCCGACCGTAGCGGATGTGGAGGCCGGACTCTGCCAAGGGGGTGGTCGGGAGTTGTCTCGATCAGGAGTGTCAGCGGCCATCCGGGTCGGACCGGAAGCAACGACGTTGCGGCGCATAATCTATTGGGGGACTGCTGGTTTCGAGGTGGCTTCTGGTGGGTGCAGTCGAATTGTGCCGATGTACCGTCCGTGGTGCGGCCCCGCGCAGCCGATCACGAAAGGTCGGAAGTTCATTCGCGTGAACGAACGAACCTCCGATCCCCCGCACGCCGGAGTCGGCGTGGGGGAGACGGCGGCACCTTCGAGACCGGACCGCCATTTTGGTCCGTTGCCGGCGCTGCCGTACGGGAACCCGACGTTGCTTGGCCATGGTCGAAGTCATAGCCAAAACTTCCGCTCACCAGAACGCCGACGCCGTCAGGTTCACGAATCACGCCAGGCCCTTCGCGACGTGTCCAAGCCCGAAACGCGCCGCTTGTCCCGCCTCTTGCCGCGGACAGCGTCTGTGGTTGGCATCTGCGCTCACAGTGAGTATTGAGCACGATCTGACTCAAACGTGGAGCCGATGACGGGAATCGAACCCGCGTATTCAGCTTGGGAAAGTGTTTCGGCGTCCGAACGGGTGTGCGGGCCACCTGCGCCAATGCTCGGGATCTCACGGAATCGTCGCAGGTGAGGGGCTACTTCTCGCCACCTGTGGCGCAGTAGCGGCCACCGGGTGAACACCGCTGGATTACCCCCGCACGCCGGGGTGGTGCCGGGGTGGCAGCGATTCGCTGGCGACGGCCGGAGCGGGGCAGTAATGCTGGCGGGTGGTCGGAGCTGGGGCCTACGGTGGCGTGTACACGGCAGTGCGGGGCCGCGCCCCACCGTTCAGGCTTCCCAGGAGGGAGCCGACCGCTTTTCTCCGCGATTGCGTCGCGGTTGTCCTATTCGTTTTCCGCCCGATGGTTCTCGGGTCGCACTCCCAGCCGCGCCGGGATTCCACCGCCCGATTGTTCTCGGGTGGCTAATTGAAGATCGCCCGTTCGGTTCAGTGGGCCGACGTTCGCGGGAAAGACCCCCGCGACTGCACGTACGACCAACACAGAAACCGAGCAGGAGCAATCATGACCACCAACCCGCTATTCGCCTTCGGAGCCGATTCCGGACGCGGCTACAGCAGCGAAGGCGACGTCCTCGTCTCCAGTACCGCCGACGGCCTGGACCTGAACAAGATCTGGGACGAATCGGCATCGGCAATGACGATGTGGAACAAGCAGCGGTCCGCCTTGGCGTCGCTGATCTCGTACCCCACGACCAGCATCGCGGACGCGATTCCGCAGACCATCGGCGGCGATCACTTCGAGGTCGCCAGCGAATTCGGCGAGCCGACCGGTCTACGCGCCGCACCCGACGCGCTGATCCTGGGAAATTCCTTTGAAGATTATGATATGGCTTCTCGTTTTTCTTGGAAATTTCTCAGATCAGCCTCAGCCGAACAGGTTCGAAGTGTGATAAACCGCGCCATGGAATCGGACAATCGTCTGGTCACCGGGAGTATTCTCCGTCGGCTCTTCGATCCGACCGAAGGCGTGAACGAGTTCGCGCACAAGGTCTACGGGCTCTACAACGGCACCGATGGCATGGTTCCCCCGCCGTACGCCGGGCAGGAATTCCTGAGCACCAACGGTCACTATCTCGTAAGTGGTAATACCGCAGTCGATCCCGGCGATCTGCAGGACGCCTGCGAACAGGTGCGCTCGAAAGGCTTTGGTATAAACGCTAATTCGCGCCTGCTGGTGTTGTGCGCGCCGTCGGAAGCCGAAGTGATCGCGACCTTCAGGGCGGGCCAGGAGACCAACGGCATCGAGAGCAAGTACGACTTCATCCCCAGCGCCAGCGCACCGGCATATCTCACTCAGGAGAACGTGGTCGGGCAGGTAGCGCCGGGAGAGTTTGCGGGCCTTGAGGTTCTGGGATCATTCGGTCCAGCATGGGTGGTCCCGTCGTTCTACTTGCCGACCGGCTAAATCGCCGTGGTGGCGACCGGCGGACCGAACGCGGCGTCCAATCCCGTTGCCTTCCGGGAGCATACGAACCCGGCGTATCGCGGGCTGCGGTTGATTCCTGGTAAGGATCAGCGTTACCCGTTGCAGGACAGCTTCTTTCAGCGTTCATTCGGAACTGGAGTTCGCTATCGAGGTGCGGCGTGCGTCGTGCAGATCACGACCGACCCCACCTACACCGCGCCGTCGTGGGCGTGGTCGTGACGAACTCCGAGTGGCTGAAGGCCAACGCGCCCGACTACGGACCCGAAGCTGGCGAACTGGATTGGGGTCCGGGCAACGTGCCGCCCGGTCTCGAAGACGAACCGCCGAACAGGGGCGGCGCGTATCGGGGCACCACCCCTCCAGCCGAGGAACCTTCGGGCCTCCGCGCCCTGGCTGACGAACTCGCCGAACGCCGAGCGCGGGGGACGTCGTGATGTCTCGATCCTCCGAAGGAGGACCTCGATGAGCCGCCGATACGTGCGCGATGCTCACGGTCGCTTCGCTGCGTCACCAGGGAGCCGGGTGGTCAGTGCCCTGGACGAAGCCAACGACGCCCTCCAACGCGCCGACCAAGGCGTCCGCGAGATCGAGCAGGCGCGGCGAGCGCAGACCAGGGCGCGGCGTCGGTGGGTGGCCCGGCACGCGGTGGCCGGTGCCGCCGTGGGTGCGTTGGTCCCGGCTCCCGCCGCCGCGAAGGTGACCGCCGCGCGATCGGTGGCCTTCGCGTCGGCGTCCACGGCGGCTGGAGCCAAGATCGGCCAGCAAGTCGGACGGCGATCGGCAGCCGGGGTCAAGGTGCGGCGTTGACGTGCCATCTGCGTCCCCTGCGCACGGACCGCGCCGCGTCGTCGGCGGTGCCGAACAGTAGGCCGGTCTGATCGGCCTCCCAGAGCAGGCACTGAGGCCCCCGCAGGGGGCCGAGGCGCACAAGACAGCCGGATCGACTTGTCTCCGGCGAGTAGGGCGTTGACTTGTCCGTCCTGCGACCCCGAAGTTCTCTAGCGAGGACGGCGGGGAGCGGACCGCCTCACATTTCCAACGTGCCCGGTCCGCACACCCAAACCCCACCGAGTTGGTCGCTTCCCGGCTCCGCTCGGCGGGGTTTGGGGTTTTTCATTTCAGAAATCGGATTCGCGGAACCTCTCGCTGACTTGGTTTTGCCCACATTCGTAGACCCAGCCGCGCTGGAAACGTCTCAGCGTGGAACTGAGCGCGAAACTTGACGCCGAGGCGGGCTGGCGGTAGTCGAAAGTCTTGCCCTTTCCTACCCCAATTCTGTTGCAGCACTGACACTATGGCGATATGCCGTGGTTGCGGGGTAGCGGCTACTGTGCATATGCTGGTGGTGTGCCCGCAGGGGCCACCAATGGGGTAATGGAGCAATGGAGTAATTCGGCTAATCGGATTCCCCCGAGAGAAACCGTGTCGTAATTCCCCGCACAGCAGCATCGCGGGCCGCCCGCCTGGTCGGCGCGTAGTCAGGCAGAGGGAGCCCTCTATCCACGACGACGACAAGGTCTCCAATGTCTCAAGCTGCACGCTCCGCAGCGGTGGCCAGTCCACCGCCTGCCCGCCCTCGGCGGCATCCCATCAACCGTGACGAGTTGTCCAACCTGCCCACGCGCAAGGGCAAGGAAGGCGCTCTACAGTTCTTCGCCGAGATCGGCGTCAACGGAATCACTCCCACGCGCATCCGCACCTGCACCGAAGACGGCTCGCTGCGCCGCTTCGTGCTGGCCGGTCACACCTGGTACGCCGACGTGGACCTCTGGGATTGGTTGCAGTCCCTCGCGAAGGGAGGCCGCGCATGAGCGCGCCGATCCCCGATCCCCGTTGGGCTGAGCAGGGCATTACCGCGCCGTCGATGGCTGACCAGGAGCTACGGCGTTCAGCGGATGCCAATCCCACTGTCGACGCGATTGGCGCGGCGATGGGGCCGGATCATCGTGCCGGTGAACCCGATGCGGTGGTGACCGATGTGTCGGTGCTCGGCCCGGACGTTGCCGGGGTGGAGTTCACGCCGTGGGAACGCCGCCCGCAGCGCGTGGCCGACGAGGTCACGCGGGTCATTCACGAAGGCGGCGGACCGATGTACCGCGAGGACGGATCGGTGAACTTGCTGAGCGCGCCGACGTTGGCGTTGCCCAGCGAGTACGCGGGGCTCTTCGACATCGACTACCTGCACAGCGATCTACCGGGGCGTGGGGTGTTGCCGCTGCTGCCTCGTGGCCGGTTCTATCTACTTGACGATCTGCGCGATGAGTTGGTGAACCGTGGCCCGGTGCCGCGCCCTGCCAGCAAGCGTGAGGCCTTGGCGCGGCGTGAACAGCAATACATCGACGACGAGCTGACGGTCGCGGTGACGGGGCCGGTGGTCAAGGTGGTCCGTCTGTACCGGCGCTCCATGTTCGGCGACTATCGGCAGGACGGTTTGCTACCCAACGGTGAGCGGATGGCTCTGGCGTTTGTGGCGTGGCCGGTTCCGGCGGGTTACACGGCGTTCCGTGTCGCCCGGATGTTGACCGAGTATGCGTTCGGTTGCTGGTGGTGCGGCAAGGACGTCGACTGTGCCGTGATGCTGGTCAGCTCTGGCGGGTCGCTGCTGTTGTTTGCCACGTGTGAGGACTGCATCGACGAGATCGGCGACGGTCCCGACTACTACGCCCGCGATCTGTGGGACGCCCAGCACGGGTTCCCGTGTGAGTCGGCCCGATGAGCGCGCCGGTTGCCGGTTCGGGAATCCTCGCGGTAGACCGCGACCCAGACCTTCCCGACGATCTGCTGTTGGGGTTCGTCGCTTGCGTGCGGCGGCGGTGGGGTCGCCGGGTGATCGTGGATCATCGTGGGCGCGAATGGTGCCGCGTGTGGTGCGTGCCGCCCGACGGGTTCTGCGTCGTGTGGGCTGTGTATGCCGGTGTGCGCTACCCGGCGGTGCGGCTGCAAGGGCATTCGCGGCCGTCGGAGCTTCGCGGCGTCGGACGGGACGTGCCGGTGTGCCCACTGGTGGCGGCGGCGTGGCGTCAACCGTTGATTCCGACGCCTGCGCCGTTCATCACGAAGGGGACGCCACCGGCACTACCGGCAACGTCCCCGATTCACGCGGAGAGCTTGACGCTCTTCTGAAGTCATCAATGATGACTTCCCAACTATACCCGTTGCGGGGCAGCGAGTTATCTCACGCAAGAGAGACGCCGACCCGATCTGTAGGGCAGGCGGGTCGGCGTCCTCAACTCGACAAGAAGCATCCTCTGAAAGGCCTCTCAGTGACCCAGCATACCGCGCCCCACGAAGCGACACCATCGCGTAAACACAAGCTGCCGAGCATAATCCACGTGACTCGCTCCACAAGCCTGGATGGTTGCACGCTGATCCGGCTCTTCCCGCCGACCGTCCCTGATGTGGGTGGCCTCAGTCTGCTCGATGCTGCCTTGGCGTATGCCAGTGCCGGATGGTTCGTCCTGCCCGTGGAACCCGGTACGAAGAATCCGGGCAGTGTGGTCGGCGCGGGGTGGCAGCGTCAATCCAGCCGAGACCCCGAGCAGATCAGGCGGTGGTGGGACGAGACCCCCGACTATGGCATCGCACTGCACGTCGGGCGCAGTGGTGGGGTCATCTTCGACCTGGACAATGCTGCGCTCGATGAACTTCCGCGGGACATCGCGGACGGCCTACGCCAGGGCGCGTGTCAGCTGAGCCGGCGATACAACCCCGATCGCGGTCACTACCTGTTCGTGAACGACGGCGGATATGGCAACGGCGCAGGAGCGTTCCGGCCATTTGGCGACGTGCGCGGCAAGAACGGCGTCATCATCGCCGCGCCGACCCCGCACACCAAAGACGACGGCGAGTATCGGTGGACGCGCACCGATGTGGTTCCCGCGCTGCCGGAGGCCCTGAGGCGGTGCCTGTCGCAAGCGCCCGAGCACGAAGCGGAACCGCTGACCAATATCGAGTTCACGACGTTTGTGGATGCGCCCGAACACAATCAGGCCGATCGGCCCGCCGCGTTGGACGGAGTCTTGCGTCAGTTCGAGCAGGAGGTCCGTGACGGCGGAAGCAGTCACGAGACTTTGGTGCGGGCGCTGCCGTGGGCGTTTCGTGAAGTGCGGGCGGGGTGCTATCCGGCGGGTGAAGCCGTCCAGCGACTGCAGGAGGCCTTTCACGAGTCGTTCGCGTGGGAGGGTCGCAATGCTGACGGCCGAAAACGTCCGACGGCGAACGAGTTCCTGCGAGTGGCGACGTGGGCCGCTGCGCAGGCTGAACTCGCCGACCCGGCCGAGACTATGGCACGGCTGGACCGGGGCACGGTGACCGGTGATCTTGATGCCGACGTTGAGCGTGAACTGGCGAAGATCCGTGTGCGGGATCGGGCCAAGGCGGTCTACGCGGAAGAGAAAGCCCGCGACCGACTTTTGGTCAACGCGGACCGCGCGATGGACGGGCTGGCGTTCCTCACCGAATCCGCCGACGAGACCCCGTTGTGGGGGGCGGACGACCGGGTGATGTGGGCTCCAGGCGAAGGGCTCATGATTTGTGGACCGCAGGGCGTCGGCAAGTCGACCATCGTGCAGCAACTTATGCTCGCACGCCTTGGTTTGACGGAGCCGGAGTTCTGCGGGTTGCCGGTGATCGTCGATGAGCGCCCGATCCTCTATCTGGCGATGGACCGCCCGCCGCAGATTCGCCGCTCCATCAACCGGATGGTGAACGCCACCGACGAGAACGTCGCGGCAACGCTCAAACGGCAGCTGGTCGTCTGGAAAGGGCCACCGCCCGTCAACGCCGCCGAAGCTCCAGAGGTGTTCGCGCAGTGGGTGGCCATGCACGGGCGCGACCCGGGCCTGGTGATTGTGGATTCGTTGAAAGACCTCGCCAGCGGTCTCGGTGAGGATGCGGTGGGGGCGGGCATCAACACAGCGATGCAGACGATTCTGGCCAACGGTACTGAGTTCATCGACTTGCACCATCAGCGCAAGGCCACCTCCGACAACCGCAAGCCCGACAAGCTGGCCGACGTGTTCGGCAGTACATGGCTGACGTCAGGCATGGGATCGGTAGTGCTGGTGTGGGGCGATGCAGGATCTCCGAAGGTGGAGTTGTCGCACTTGAAGCAACCCGCGTCGCCAGTTGGTCCGTTGATCGTCAATCACGCTCACGGGCAGGGATTGTCGAGCGCACGAGATCCCATGGAGATGGTGCTGCGCCTGGCAACCGACGCCGGGGCGAACGGGATCACCGAGGCTGCCACCGTCTGGGGTGTCTACGAGGTGGAACCCGGCGACGACGGATTCGATTCAGCCAAGAAGCGGATTCGCCGGCGACTGGACAAGTTGAAGAATGACGGCTTGCTGGTGCATACGCCAGGTGTGAAAGGCGGCGCGGGCGGTGGAGGGAGGCCAGCCACATGGACGGTCGTGTAGGTGTCGCGGGTATCGGAGGCGTTTGCAAAACCGCAGGTAGTAGGCGATGCCCGCGGCGGGTATCGGAGCCGGTCCGATGCCTGCCGATGCCCGCTGGCGACGTGGGCAACGCAAAACCGCAGGTAGCAGGCGATACCCGGCAACGTGCGCCAGCGGGTATCGGAGCACCGGCCAGGGGCGATGCCCGCCCGCCTACGCATATAGGCGGGCATCGTCCGCTCCGGTGGGCGTAGTGAGAAGTCGGTAGATCGGGAAAAAGAAGGAGAAGCACGACATGAACGAGAACGATTCGAGCACAAACGAAACCCACGACCACCCCGCCTTGGCGATGGAGAATCAAGCGCCCATCGAATACGAGGACGGCGAACCCGGACGTTGGGTGCGCGATCCTGACGATCCGGCGTTCGAGATTTGGGAGCCGGCGAACGGGGGAGAGTCGCCCGAACTGGAATCGGATGCAGTGGCAAGAGGTGAGGTCGAAGACCGCGAGTCGCCCACGACTCCGGAGGCAGCGGCCAAGTGGGACGCGATGCTCGACCAGAACGAGAGCGCCCGATGCGTGGCGCATAAGAAATCTGGAGAGCGATGCAGGCGGCTAGCTATCAAGGGAGCAACAGTCTGCCGAGTGCATGGTGGTGCTTCTGGTCACGTGCGTAAGGCCGCTCGCGTCCGCCTGGACATGGCCGCCGACCGCATGGCGAAGAAGCTGCTGGGCATCGCGACCGACGAGAACATCCCGCCCGCAGTCCAATTGGCGGCCACTCGCGACGCTCTCGACCGCGCAGGCCTCAGCGCCAAGACCGCCGTCGAAGTCGAGGTCGGCCCGAACAAGGGATTCCAAGACATCCTCAACGCGATGATGGCGGGCGGGTCGCGGGCTGAGAGCCGTTCGCGCCGGGGCGTTACCGACGACCCCGCGCAGGACGACTGGATCGCCCAGGAACTGGCCGTGGTCGACGCCGAAGTAGTGGACGACCCGGTGGCGTCGCCGGCTCGGGCCGCGTCAACGGCCTTGGGGAGGCGAAAGCGTCTGCGAGACAGCAACGGTCGAAAAGTGACGCACGTCACACTGCGGTAGCGTTTGGGGGTGGTAAACGCCAAACGCCCGGTTGACGTTAACCACCACCAGCGAAGGGAGACAGGGCAAGTGAAGATCATCGGCTATGTGCGAGTGAGCACCAAGGATCAGGCCGCGGACGGCTACGGCCTCGCGGCTCAGCGGGAAGCGTTGGAGCAGTGGTGCATTGCGCACAATCATGAGTTGCTCACCGTCGCGACGGACGTCGTGAGTGGCGGCAAGGCCACCAAGATGCATGGGCGCGACGTGGCGGTCGCGGCGATAGAGCACGGCCTGGCCGACGCTCTGCTCGTGCGAGCGCTGGACAGGGCCACCCGCAGTCAGCTGGATTTCGCCGGCCTCGTCAAGCGAGCCGAGGACTACGGTTGGCGGCTCCTGGACTGCGAGGGTGGCGACAGCAGCGACCCGAACCAGCGCATCGTCATGGACGTGAAGAACAGCGTCGCCGCCGAGGAGAAGCGCCGCATCAGCCTGCGGACGAAAGAGGGCCTTGCTCGCGCTCGTCGGGAAGGCAAGGCGCTCGGCCGACCGAAGCAGATCAGCAAGCCCACCGAGCGCCGTATCAAGGTGCTCGCAGATCGTGGGATGGGAGCCAAGGCCATAGCCGCACAGCTGACCGCCGATGGAATCCCCACGCCGCGAGGCGGTTCAGAGTGGAGTTACGCCACGGTGCGCGACGTGCTGGCTCGCCAAGCGAAGGAGGCAGCGTAATCGTGGCGTACTTGCGATCGCACACGACGACGCAGAAGTCCAAGGGGCGCAGCACCAAGCGACACGAAGTCGTGTGGCGTGAAGTGGTCACGGACGAGCGCGGCCTACCAGTCCCGGCGAACCCCGAGAACCCCGAGGGACGCAAGCAGTACCGCAGTCGGCAGAAGTCGTTCGGCGACCGCCAGCAGGCCGAGGCTTTCCGCGACTCGCTGAACGCAGCGAAGCATCAGCCGGGCGGTGTCGTGGTCCCACGCGACCAATTGTTCGCGCACGCGGCGGAAACGTGGTTGGCGAGCCGCACCGACTTGAAGCCCAGGGCCCGAGGCGAGTACGAGAACCTGCTCAGCCCGAAGAAGCGCGCCCGCAAGGACGACAACGGCAACAGCACCGCGCACCTGTCCATCATCGCTACGTTCGGCGGCAAGGCGGTCGGCAGCATCACCCGACAGCAGATCGCTGATTGGGTGCAGGCGCTCACCGCAGCGGGCAAGTCGCCAAGCACCGTCCGGCACGCCTACTTCGTCGTGAAGATGGTGCTGGAGCAAGCCGTGGTCGACGGCCTACTGCGCGACAACCCCGCCGACCACGTGAAGCTGCCGAGCGAGCGCACCGCCACCAGCGGCACTCCCGGCGTCGTCGACGACCCAGACCAGTTCTTGACGGCAGAACATGTGTCGGCGCTCGTGGCCGCTACGCCCTGGCCGTACAACGCGTTGGTGTACGTGGCGGCGTGGAGCGGCCTGAGGGCGGCAGAGATCGGAGGCTTGCAGGTGGGTGACGTGGAGCTACCCGCACGGCAGGTCAACCCCAACGCGAGGCCGAAACCCGGAACTCTGCGAGTTGATCGCACCCTCAGCCCGTCCGGAGGTTACGACACCCCCAAGACGCGAGGGAGCCGGCGACGCGTCCCGCTGACCCCGGCGACGGTGGACGTGCTGCGCGACTACCTGGCTCTGCACCCCCGCGCTGACGAGCCCACCGCACCGCTGTTCCCGGCGTTCCGGCTGACCGCACCCAAGCAGACCGGCAGGGCCGTCAACCCCAACGCCGACGCTCCCGAGTCGGCCGGAGCCAAGGCGCAACGCAACGCCGACGCCCTGGCCTCGCTCAACGTGGACGAGGCCGAACAGCGCCTAGAGCTGGACTGGACCGCCCCGGTCCGACACCAGAACTTCTACAAGGCCGTGTTCCGTCCGGCGGTGCTGCGGGCCAACCGACAGGCCACCGACCAGAATCGAGCCCGAGCGCTACCGCCCGCGCTCAAATTCCACGCGCTGCGCCACACCTACGCGAGCCTCTGCGTCGCGGCCGGAATCCCACCGCTGGAGATCGCGCGGTTCATGGGGCACGCGAAGGTCACCACAACGCTCAGCGTCTACGCGCACCTATTCGAAGACGACCACGCCGACGCGATGTCGGCCTTGGCGGCGATGTCGGCACCGACGACGGCCGAGAACGTGGTGCGGCTACGGGGTTAGCTGTCAGTCGAGCGTGCCAAGCGTCCACGCCGATACGTGGGACAACTGCACTCGGAAAAATCCCAGGTTGTGCCGAGTGGGTCCTTGGAGAATGAAGGCGTTCTCGAGATGAATGAAGCGCGTGAGTTGCTCTTGATTGATTAGGGCGACGTCGTCTTTGCTGTCATCGTTCTCACGCTCCTCGCGCATTTGCTGTGCAGGCGTACCAAAGAAGAGGTCCGCAGTACTGAGCGATACCTCTCGCTTCGCCTTGTCCTCAACTTCTTCGGCACTTGCGCGAAAAAGATGCGCCAGGCCAGCGTAGAAGTCCTCCCGCGCAATAACGGATCCACTGATTGCTCCGGCCGCGGTCAACAGCGTAATTCCGAACCCAGCACGCGCACGGTTGGCAAAGTCGGCAATGCTTTGGAGGGACGGGTCGGGCTCGGCGAACCAGTCCGCAGTCTTTTGCAGATCGTCATAGCTCGGGGGTTGTGGTGGACTCTGGCCGCTGTCGTGTTCAGTCATACCGTGATCATGGCAGAAAGTACCGACAACTCTTGGGCGAGCGCATGCGCGCTCGGCACTGAAGGGGCGGCGCGCAGGTTAAGACTTACTCCGTGCGGTAGCCGCTGCGCTGGTATCGCACAAGCCAGCCGTTCGCAGTGATCTCGATAGTCCGACGTCTTTGGTCGTCCTCATCTATGGCGCTGACCAACAGATTCGCTTCCTCAAGCGCCTTGACATGTGGCCGCATAGCGGCATTGCTCGCGAATCCGAAATTCTCGTACTCGCTGGGACTGCAGCGTCCTCCGAAGAGTGCCAGAGCATCGAAGAGTTGCCACTGCCTAGGCGTAACGGACGTATCTCCAGCATACTGATCAGCCTGTTCAGTAAGCCATACTTCGAGGAGTTGGAGGCGATTCTCGCTGTCTGTGCCTCTGGCATTCTTGTCGTACCAGCGGGTGAATTCTTCTGCCTGTTTAAGCGCGATTCTGAGATTGCTGTTCATTATTTTGTACAGGTACTCGAATCCTTCAGGCTCTACTGGTGCCTCTGCATCGGCGCGAGTGCGATATTCGTCAATCCTCCGCTGAATAACGTTCGGGACGTCGTCTACGCGAAGAGGTTCAAGCCGGATCGGATCTGCAATGCGGCCCGTCAGACGTTGCGACCCGACGACACTCCGAACAATCCCATTGGAGCCGCAGAGAACCCAGCGTATCCCGGTGATCGCCAGGGTGCTATCCCGCATCTCTTCGAGCCGACGTCGAGCATCTTTGGACGTCGACAGCAGCTCCATATTGTCAAGAACTCCGATAAGCGAACCAGCCGACTTTGTTGGGAATAGTTGGCGGAGGGAATTGTGAACGATTTCTTTGAAGCCGGAGTTGGTGAATCCTGCCGAGGTATTCGATGACGTTCCGTAGCTTCCTCCACCTCCAAATCCGAGAACCGATGCGTTTGCTCCGCCGGATCGATTTGTGGGTGACTGCATCCATTGCTTCAAGTCGGAAATCTCTGTCACCGGATAACCCAGACGTGCGAGGCGGGATTCCTGCTGAAGAAGGGTTCGAGCGATCGAATAATAGATCTTAGAGTCAAGCTCGGATGCGTCCGCTGTTAGCTGAAACACCTCATCTAGCGGGATTACTAGAGGTCTGCGAGATTCCTCTCGTGCCTTCATATCGCGGTACGCAGCAACAGCGACTAAGCTGGTCTTGCCTACTCCGTTCGCCCCTTCGACGGACGCGTGGGTGTCATAAGATGCCCAATGGTCTTGCAGGTCTTCAACTTCACCGTCTCGCCCGACGAGTAGCCGAGAGCCTTCCTCGTTGCCCGGGAGTGGAGGCGTTGCGTAGAGGTTGTCACTGAATCCCAGCCGCTCCCAGACGCTCAACTCGTTGCTCCTTCGCTCGCGTGAACCGTTCCTAGCGTATCGCTCGCTGCTAGGGGTCGGGATCTCACGTGCCGGGGTGGTGCCGGGGTGGGGAACGCTGCCGGGTTATGAAGGAGGCCTGAAAGCCGATCTACCTGCGGTGATGCTGGAGCCGATGACGGGAATCGAACCCGCGTATTCAGCTTGGGAAGCTGATGTTCTGCCATTGAACTACATCGGCGTGCGAGCCGAGACTCGCGAACGACAGCCTAGCAAACGGTCGGACATGCGGTGATGCCGACGCCCCGGTGGATGGTGTGACGGGTCGTTCGGTGGCGGTGACTGCCGTTCGGCAGACGTGGGGTGCAGGTGGGTTCCATACTCGACGGACCGCACATGCCCGACGAAGGAGTCACGCGTGGACTACCGCGACAAGACCGTCCTGATCGCCGGCGCCAGTGGAGGTATCGGCGCCGCTTTCGCGACGGGTCTCGCTGCCCGCGGAGCCAATGTCATCTTGGTCGCGCGCAATGAGGCCAAGCTCAAGGAACTCGCCACCGACCTGCACGACAGTCATGGCATACGTGCCGAGTACCTGGCGGCGGATCTGTCGGAGCCGTGCGCGTCCGATGACGTCGTCGAGGAACTCGATCGTAGGGGACTCGCCGTCGACATCCTGGTCAACAACGCTGGGTTCGGGATGCACGCCGATTTCGCGGACTCCGATCCGGCGCGGATTCGTGACGCGGTCGCACTCAATGTCGGGGTGTTGACCGACCTCTGCGCCGTCTACATGTCGCGGATGACACAACTGGGCGCAGGAGCGATCATCAACGTGGCGAGTGTCGCTGCTTTCCAACCGGTTCCGCACTTGGCCGTATACGCGGCCACCAAGGCCTACGTGCTGTCTCTCAGTGAGGCGCTGTGGTGGGAGGGGAAGCAGAACGGGGTCAAGGTGCTCGCCGTGTGTCCGGGGGCCACCGACACCGGGTTCTTCGAAGCTGCCGGCGCCAACGCCGATTCCGTCGGACCGCGACGGTCGACGAGCCAGGTCGTCAACACGGCGCTTCGGGCTCTCGATGCGGGCAAGCCCAGCCTCGTGGACGGGCTGTACAACCTGGTCGTCGTTGCAGTCAGCCAACTCGTCCCGCGGCGGCTTGCACTGGCCGTCGCCGAACTGGCCGTCCGGCCCAGCGCACAGGGCTGAGCAGGCGTCCGTCACTCCAGCACGGGCAAAGAACCTACCGGGAGGTTTGTAAAAACCAACCGACAGGTTTACTCTTGGCAGGTGTGAGCTCTCCACAACCTTCCACGGCCAAAGGCGCCGCAACGCGAGCCCGCCTGCTCGAGGTCGCGGCCATCGGATTCGCTGAAAAGGGCTATTCGGCAACTAAATTCAGTGAGCTCATCAAAACATCGGGACTCACCAAAGGTGCGTTCTACTTCTACTTCCCGTCCAAGGCGGCGTTGGCCTCGGCTGTCATCGCCGACCAAGAGCAACGATGGGTCGACCAGGTGGAGAAGCGGGTCCTGGCCCACCAGACACCGACCGAGCAGCTGGCCGACCTGCTCCCGGCGATGCTCGACCTGCTCAAGCACGAACCCGGTGCCTGGAGCGTCGTCCGGCTGGCCGGCGAACTCGGTGCCGACGGCGCGCTCGACGGGAACGTGGCCCAGCCGACCGATGCGTGGGTGGAGTTGCTCGCCGGCATCATCCGAGCCGGCCAGAAGACGCGAGAATTCCGTGCCGAACTCGACGCGGGCGGGGTGGCGACTGTCCTCGTGGGTGCCTTCCACGGCATCAAGAGTCTCGCCGACGCCGGCACACCCGCGGACCGCGGCCCCCAATTGGAGCGTCACGCCGAGATTCTCGCCGACCTCGCGTTCGCCGGGCTCGGCATCCTCAACCTTCCGGCAGCCTGACCGACAGGAGCGAACCGTGGACCACCGCGACACAACCGCACTCATCACCGGCGCCAGCGGCGGCATTGGCGCCGAGTTCGCCCGCACGCTGGCGGCCAGGGGTTCTCATCTGATCCTCGTTGCCCGCACAGAGGCCAAGCTCGCCGCACTGGCCGATGAACTGGCCGGCCGGCACGGCATTCGCGCCGAGGTCATCGCCTGCGACCTGTCGGTACCGGGGGCTGCGCACACCCTGATCACCGAGATCGACAAGCGAGAACTGACCGTCGACATGGTGATCAACAACGCGGGTTTCGGCACCCACGGTGATCTCGTCGACGCCGACCCAGGGCGGATCAGTGGCGAGGTGTCCCTCAACGTCGCTACCCTGACCGATCTCACCACGGTCTTCTTTCAGCGGATGGCGCAGCGTGGCGCCGGAACCATCGTCAATGTGGCCAGTACCGCAGGGTTTCAACCGATCCCACACATGGCGGTCTACGGCGCCACGAAAGCGTATGTGTTGTCGCTGAGCGAGGCTCTCTGGTGGGAGGGTCGGCAGCACGGTGTGAAGGTTCTCGCTCTGTGTCCGGGCGCCACCGATACCGAGTTCTTCGACGTGGCTGGTTCCGACGACGCGGCTGTCGGTGCGCGGCGCTCGACACGCCAGGTCGTCGACACCGCCTTGCGTGCTTTGGACGCCGGTAAACCGAGCGTGGTCGATGGCATGCAGAACCGAATCATGGCCGTCTCGAACCGGTTTGCGCCTCGGCGCGTGGTGCTGGCGATCACCGAGCGGGCCGTGCGGCCTCGCCGCCGGGCCTGACGGCGTCCATTACCACCGCGCAGCCGACACCGACCCTCGCTTCGTTGTCGCTCCCGCTCCAGCCGGACGCTTGTCCTCGGCCAGGCACATCGACCGCAATACGTTGTGGTACACCACAAGTCCATACAGGTTGGGTGCGCCGACGAGGCCGGTGGACTTCGGGATCATGTCCGCAGTGATGCCGGCGTCGGGAAGCAGGTCGTTGAGCAGGGCGGCGGCCGGATCGACCCCGGCTTCCGACCAGGCCAACTCGACCATGTGTGCGGTCAATGCGTACGCGTAGTAAGCCGCGGTCAACGTCTTCGTCACCGAAAGATCGGCGATCGGGGCCGTCGCCGCGAAGTCGGCACCCTGATTGCGGTTGTGGCTCAACCCGATCACCACGTCGAGTGGTGCGCCACCGACGTACGGGATCAACACGCCGATCTGTGAGATCGCGTACTCGGCGGTGTTGTAGTCGGCGGGATCGGCCGGGATGAGATTCTGATGGACCCGGGTGTTCCGCATCCACTGCGCCACACCGTCACCCATCGCAGCGATCCGGCGATCGGTTGCCGAATCAGTGGTGATCGACTGGAGATAATTCGAGGTACGCTCGACGATCCGCGACAGCGGCAGCGTGCCGATCGACGGGCAGTTCTCCGGGTCGGCGAGGTCCACCTGACCGGCGATGTCGCGCAGCAGGCCGGGCACGGCCCGGGTGAAGCGTAGATCCTTCACCGACTTGCCGGCATTCTCCTTCTCCGAATGCGTCACCGACACGATGCACGCCTCGACCAGACGTGCACTCACGACCTGGTACACCTGTGTCGCGGCAAACACCCCCAGCAGGATCGGCAACGTGATCAACGTGCCGACCGAGATCGGCCCGGCGATCGTCGCGATCGACGGTATGGTCCGGCGTGCAATGGTGAGCGGAACCATCACCGTGACGTACAGGTACAGCCACACCGTCTCGACCGCCTGCGCGACGGTCAGGTTCTCCACCGGAATCGCCTCGGTGGCCTCGCCGTTGCGCACGTTGAGCAACTGCGTGACGATCCACTGCGAGATCGGGTCCCGGTAGGTCATGATCGGGTCCTCGTCGTCGGCGCCGAGGTCGTAGGGGTGATTGGAGACCGCGAGTTTCGAGATTCGCAGCCCCTGCATATCGCGATGGGCGCGCGCCTTGATCGACGGTGCACGCTGCTGGATATCGGCAGGCATCGTCGGTAGCAACGAATCGAAGATCGCGTCGTAGACGGCGCCGAAGGTCGCGAACCGTGACCCGACGCATTCCTCTGGCTCGGCCGTCGTCCTCGATGGGACTGCAGCCGACGGTACGGTCGGCGCCGCCGAGGCCAGTGCGCCGACGCCCCGCTCGGTGCCGAACGACATCGCCACCGCGGTCACCACTACTACGGCGATCCCCACCACCAGCGCCCGCCGTCCGGCGTGACCACTCACATCCGACAAAGCCGACCCCCCACGCTTGCGCATGTGCCCCTTTTTCCCACACGCGACGCCGGGTTCGCCCCGGACCCACCTACGGTCGTTGTCTCGCGCATGTCACGCAGCGATCACGCGAGCATCACGCGGCTCACTGTAGAAGACGATTCGACCCGTTGACCATGCTTCGGAACGATTCGCATTCGGTTCGACAGCCGGCGGCCATCCGTCGTTCACCGGCCCGCGTCGGATAACCTCACAACGTGCTCCTCTCCGACCGCGACATCCGTGCCGAGATCGCCGACGGACGGTTGGCGCTCGAGCCGTTCGATCCCGCGCTGGTCCAACCGTCCAGCGTGGATGTGCGACTCGATCGGCTCTTCCGTGTCTTCAACAACACGAAGTACACCCACATCGACCCGGCGCAGCGGCAGGATGAACTGACGTCTCTCGTCGAACCCGCGGAGGGCGAACCGTTCGTCCTGCACCCGGGCGAGTTCGTGCTCGGTTCAACCCTCGAGGTCTGCACCTTGCCCGACGACCTCGCCGGACGTCTGGAAGGTAAGTCCTCACTGGGGCGGCTCGGATTACTGACGCATTCGACGGCCGGTTTCATCGACCCTGGGTTCTCCGGCCACATCACCCTGGAGTTGTCGAACGTCGCCAACCTCCCGATCACCTTGTGGCCGGGAATGAAGATCGGCCAGCTCTGCCTGATCCGGCTGTCGAGCCCGGCCGAACATCCCTACGGCAGCTCGTCGGTCGGTTCGAAGTATCAGGGCCAACGCGGCCCGACGCCGTCGCGTGCATATCTGAACTTCACCCAGCCCGCCGACTGAGGACACCGCGCCCGATTCGGGCCGCGTTCACCGTCGACGACCTGGTGTTCACCTGATCGATCGGGGCGGGTCACGTCACCGTAGCGTCGACGACGGATACCCCGCGTACCCACAGAACCATGAAGTTGACGGTGATCGGGTGTGGCTACCTCGGGGCCACCCACGCGGCCTGCATGGCCGAGCTGGGACATGACGTACTGGGTGTGGATGTCGACGCCGACAAGGTGGCGCGGCTCCAGAACGGCGAGGTCCCGTTCTTCGAGCCCGGATTGTCGGATGTGTTGCGGCGCAACCTGGCCGCCGGACGGCTGCGCTTCACCACCGATCACCGCGCGGCAGCCGAGTTCGCCTCGGTGCATTTCCTCGGCGTCGGCACCCCGCAGCAGCGTCGCGGGTACGGGGTCGACCTGTCGCACGTCGAGGCGGCGGTCGACGCCCTGACGCCGCTGGTCCGCGGCGACCACCTCATCATCGGCAAGTCGACGGTGCCGGTGGGGACCGCGGCAGCACTCGCACAGCGGATCGCGGTGCTCGCCGCACCTGACACACACGTCGAACTCGTGTGGAGCCCGGAGTTCCTCCGGGAGGGTTTCGCCGTCGAGGACACCCTCGAACCCGACCGACTGGTGCTGGGCGCCGATCCCGACCGCGACGACACCCGCGCGGCGCGAGTTCTCGCTGAGATCTATCGAGACATCCTGCAATCCGGGGTACCGTTCGTTCGAACCGACTGGGCCACCGCAGAATTGGTCAAGGTATCGGCGAATGCCTTCCTGGCCACCAAGATCTCGTTCATCAATGCGGTCAGTGAGATCTGCGAGAACGTGGGTGCCGATGTCTCCACCTTGGCCGATGCGATCGGCTACGACAACCGCATCGGACGTCGATTCCTCAATGCCGGACTGGGATTCGGCGGCGGTTGCCTGCCCAAGGACATCCGCGGGTTTCTGGCCCGCGCCGATGAAGTGGGCGCCGGGCGGGCGCTGCGGTTCCTGCGGGAGGTCGACGCCATCAACACCCGTCGCCGTGGCGCGCTGGTCGACCTGGTCGCCGACGCGGTCGGCGGCGACGTGTTGGGCACCAACATCGCGATCCTGGGAGCCGCGTTCAAACCGGAGAGCGACGACGTGCGGGACTCGCCCGCACTCAACGTCGCCGGTCAGTTGGCGCTGCGCGGCGCCACCGTGACGGTTTTCGACCCCAAGGCGGTGGCAAACTCGCGTCGTCTGTATCCGACGCTGGGCTATGCCGACAGCGCGGTGGAAGCCTGCGAGGCCGCCGATGCCGTCGTCGTGGCGACCGAGTGGGCGGAGTTCGTGCACATGGTGCCCGAGGAACTGTCCAACGTCGTGCGCGCTCGGGTCATCGTCGACGGTCGGCGTTGCCTGGACGCCGGCGCCTGGCGGTCGGCGGGGTGGCGGTTGCATGCGCTCGGCGGCCCCATGCGGCCTGCGGTCTCGCACTTTCCCGCAGACCTGGTATCCGGCGGCGATCCGATGGCTCCGGAGATCGCCCGACCGCACGTGTGAGGCGGTCATGTTAGTGTCGTGACCGCGTGCCATGGAGCGACGTCGTCGCCGAGGCGCGCACACGGGGGAAGTGTTCACGGACGCAGGGCATCGGATCGGATGACAGACGACTCGACGGATGACGATCGGTCGGTCGACGCGACCACCGACTTCGACGCACGTCCGATCGACCGGTCGGTTCTCGCTGACGTCTCGGCCCAGCAGAACGCGCTCGCCATCCCGCCAGAGCTGCCGTTCGTCGTGATCGACGTGCGGCCCGGCGGTCTACGAGTGGGGCTGGCCGACCCGCGACTGGAAGCGGTGATCGGGGAGCGCACCGCCGCCGGTATCCGTCCAGACGTGCTCGATCAGCTCCTCGCCGATCATCTCGTGAGCACCGGTCGTGTTGCCGAGCCGACCAGTGACGAGTGGACCGCGGAGTTACTCACGCTTGCCGCACGAGCCCGCGCTCGGCTGGCCACCGCGGATGCGACCTTCATCATGGGCCGTGAGCACGTGCGGTTCTTTCGTGTCGCCCAACGTGACCTGGACGAGGCGACGGCATCACTGGCCGACGAGGTCGTCCGACTCTGCGACGAGGTGGCCACGACCACCACCGAATCCGTGCGGTCGGTGGTGCTCGCACCAGGGCATCAGACATGGCCGGGTCTGCTCACGGCGCTCGCCGCGCGCACACCGTGGCCCGTCCTGGCGATCGGGACGGCGGTCGACGCGGGCCCGCGTAGCCGCCATGACGCGCACGATGAGGTCCGTGAATCGGTCGTCGAGCGGCCGGCCGGTCCGATGCCGAGCGAGGCGATCGGGGCGCAGCTCATCGACTCGGCGACAACCGAATTCCCGCACAGTGACGGTGGTTCGGAGCCCGTCGACCCGGAACTGCCCGGCGCCGACACCGTTGCCCCCGAATCCGTTACCCCCGAACCGATTCCCACAGAATCCGTTGCCCCCGAACCGATTCCCGCAGAATCCGTTACCGCGGGATTTGTTGCCGCAGAACCTGCTGACGCCGAGCCGGTCGCGCAACCCACTCAATCGGGGGACTTCCCCGTCGCGTGGATCGACGATGTGCTGACACCGATCACCGAGCCGATTGCAGTGGTGACCGCCACCCACGATCGCCACGGTCATCGGCCGGACGATGTCGCGGCGCGTGCCGGTCAGCCACCTTCGCCCCACGGCGAACCCGAGCGGAGCACAGCCGGCGACCCATATCTGCTCGATGCCCCCGCGACGCTCGACGACCCGGCACCGCGCACGGTCACCGACGTTCCGTCCCCGCCCCCGGGTGGTTACGACCCGCGCGACTGGTCTCTCGAACCCGCCGCTGCGGTGCCGTCGGTGCCCGCCGGAAAGTCGCGGCCGCGCATGCCGACAAGGCTGCTGGTGGGCGTCGGCGCTGCGGGAGTGGTAGCGGCGATCGCGGTGACTGTCGCATTCGGGGCCAGCGGTGACGGCGACCCGGCCGAGCGGCCGACCGCATCGTCGGCTGCCACCCACACCACTGACGCCCCCACGCCGACCTATGCGGACCCGGCCGATGTGGTGGACGCGGGGGTGGCGGCGGCACGTTACACGCCGCCCCCGCCACCACCGCCGTCCACCACCACCAGCGAGCCGACCCAACAGCAGCAGAATCAGCCGCGTCCACGCCCGCGTCCGCGTCAGCGCGTGATCCCCAACCCGATTCCCGGGTTGCCGCCGATCATCTTGCCCGGCTGACGGGCACCGGCCCGGCAAGGCTGTGCCGGCGATGCGGCTGTAACTGTGTCCTGCGATGATGCGTGTTACTGTCGGGAACGCGGCACGCTGGGACGATCCGTCGTGCCGAGGTCGGTTGATCGATGATCGCCATGTCATTTGGAGAACCGGCAACCAGCCGGCGTGCGGTCCGGAACTGCTCGAAACCGCAGGGCATCAGGTCCCATGACTCATTCTGTGACAACCGTCGGTCGCGGCGCCGCCGCCACGACCAGATCTCCGGTGCGCCGACTCAGTGCCGGCTTTCTGCGTGAGGTCGCGGAGAGTCAACGGGCGCGGGACATCGACCCGTCGCCGCTGTTTCTGCTGGTGAACATCACCGAGAACGGTGCGCACGTATCGACGATCGACCCGGAGACCGCGGCGGTGGTCGCTGATCGCCGCGACCGCATGCGCCGACCTGGCCAACGCGATGTCGCCGCAATGTGTCACACGGCGGAACTGACCGCGCCGGGACACATCGGCTCGGTAGTGCTCTCGACCGGTCACGACTCATCTCCCGATCTCGTCGCGACGATCGAAGCGCAGACCGAGCTACCGGTCCTGGTAGTGGAGCCGCGCTCGCCGCATGCCGGTGGCGGCGCGATGCCGACACCGGCCCCCACGGCGCAGACGCCGCCCGATCCGGCCACGGATCCGACGTCGGATCGGCCTGCCGAGAAGCGGCAGTGGCTCGCCAAACCTCGGGTCGCCCTCGGTATCGTCGCGGTCTGCGCCATCATCGGCGTCGGCACCGCACTGGTCTTCGCTGCGGTGATCGCAGTGTTCGCCGGCGACGACGTCGACAACCCCGACGGATTGTCCGCATTCGTCGGCGACGAACAGACGTCGGCCCCGGCCGACCCTGCTGGCGGTGGCGACGACGATTCGGGGCCGAAGCAGCCCGATCCGGTGAATCCCGGTCAGGTGGAGCCGACGCAACTCGACGCGGCGCGGCGACCGGCCGCGCAGTACGTCCCACCCCCACCGCCAGAGCCCACGTGGTCGGCCACCGATCCGGCGCCGGGTGGTCCGCCGCAGCGGCGTACTCCGGGCGAACCGGCGCCACCGCCTCCGCCGGCCCCCGCTCCGGCGCCGATCCCGGCACCGCCTCCACCCCAGCAGCGGACCATTCCCAATCCGATTCCTGGGCTTCCGCCGATCGTCGTGCCGTTCTGACGAGGCGGAGGTCGCGGGCCCCGGTCTACTGTGCGGGCGGAATGTCCGCAGGGCCCGTGGCCGACGCGCGCGCCCGGTTGAGGTAGTCGTTGAGCTGGCGAGCCAGGTCGCGATCGAGAGCACGGTCGAGCGCGTTGTGCGCCGACACCGAACCGGCTCGTCTCAGCTCCCCCAAAAGTTGTGCTGCCCAGTCAGATTCGGCTGCGGTGCGAGGTATCCACCCATCCTCGTGACCCTCGGTCACGGCGCGTCGGCCGGCCGAGATGACGATCTCCGCGACGGCCGACATCTCGTGGTCGAGCCGACCGTGTACATCGAGGATGCCGCTCAACGGCAGACCGAGCTTCACCAGACGTCCGTAGGCGGACACGGTCTCCTGGTCGAGGATCGTGTACCGCTCCGGTGGGTCGCCGGGTCCGTCGGCCTCGATCAGCCCGTAGGCGGCCAGCCGCTCGTAGTGTGCGGGATTCCCCGAGTTGAGCAGGTCGCGCAGCTCGTCGGCGGAGATCGTCGTCGAGGTCGCCGTCGACCACGGCTCGGAGACGAGCTCTTCGACGCCGAGTACCTCGGCCAGATTCTCGCCACGCTGCAAACCCGACAGGAACTCGCCGATGTGGCGGATCGTGAAGCCTCGTTTGAGAAGGTCGTTGATCACTTTGAGGCGCGCCAGATGTGCGTCGGTGTAGATCGCGATCCGGCCGCGGCGCAACGGCCGGGGCAGGAGACCGCGGTCCTGGTAGCCGCGGACGTTGCGGGTCGTGGTGCCGGCGGCGCGTGCGAGATCGTCGATCCGGTATTCGGTCACCGCGACATTCTCCCAGATCGACTGCCGCTCTCGGGTCACGGTGCCAGGCCCCGGGCGATCAACAGCAGGACGTCCTCGTAGTTCGCGGCGGCGTCGACGAACGGCGGATGCGCCGACGTCAGTTCCAGGCTCACCGCCCCGTGAACGCAGGCCCATGTCTGCGCGGCCAGCGCCACGGGGTCGCCGTCGCGGATGACGCCTGCTGCCTGGCCGTATCGCACGATGTCGACGAGGACCCCGAAGGCGGCCGCCGCCACTTCGTCGTCGGCGTGGCACTCGGTGGAGAACATCAGCTCGTAGAGACGGGGGTGGGCCACCGCGAACTCGCGATACCTGTGCCCGCTGGCCAGAAGTCGCGCCGAAGCATCGGCGTCGACCGCCGCGATATGCGTGCTGAAGTCCCGGAAACCGTCGGTGACGACCGCGTCGAGGAGGCCGTCCTTGCCGTCGAAATGGTTGTAGACGCCCATCGGCGCCACGCCGGCTTCGGTCGCCACCGCCCGCACGGTCAAGGCCGACGGACCCTCCCGCTCGAGCAATGTGCGCGCCGCGGACAGCAGGTTGGCGCGAACCTCCGTCGCGCGGGTGCGCGGATTCTTGGTCGGCGACATGTTGACAACCCTACTAGCACGGCGTTCTACTTGAATAGAACAACGTGCTACAACACTATGACAGCGTTCTAAATATCCGCTTCTTCGGAGGAAAGACCATGCGTACTCGTTGGTGGGCCCTGGCGGCCCTCTGCTTTGCCGAGCTGTTGGTGATGGTCGACAACACGATCGTCAACGTCGCGCTGCCCACCATGGCGCGCGATCTCGATGCCGGGATCTCCGGGCTGCAGTGGATCGTCGACGCCTACACCCTGGTGTTCGCCGGGCTGCTGCTCACCGGCGGCTACCTCGGTGACCGCTTCGGACATCGGCGGATGCTGCTGAGCGGCATTGCCGGATTCGCCGCGGTCTCCGCCCTCGCCGCGTCCTCGCAGACCCTCGGGCAGCTCATCGCGGCACGCGCCGGACTCGGCCTGTTCGCCGCGCTGGTGTTTCCCGCCACCCTCGCCATCATCGTCTCGATCTTCGTCGGGTCACGCGAACGTGCTGCGGCGGTAGGTATCTGGGCCGCGACCTCGGGTATCGCGGTGGCGATCGGTCCGGTGCTGGGTGGCTGGCTGCTCGAGCACTACACCTGGGCTTCGGTGTTCTGGGTGAATCTGCCGCTCGCCGCACTCGCCGTGATCGCCATCGTCGCGGTGGTCCCGGGCACCCGGCCCGCGCGCGTCTCCCGGTTCGATCTGCCCGGACTCGTCTTGTCGGTGGTGGGCCTGGGCCTGCTGACCTATTCGGTGATCGAGGGGCCGCACTTCGGGTGGACCGACCCGCGGACGATCGGGGGTCTGGTGGTCGCAGTGGTGGCGCTGGGCCTGTTCGCGTGGCGTGAGCTCACCGTGGACCATCCGATTCTCAACGTGCGGCTGTTCGCCAACCGCCACTTCGCCACCGCCGCAGCGATGATCAGCGTCGCCTTCTTTGCGCTGTTCGGCTTCATCTTCCTGATCACCCAGTTCTTCCAGGCGGTCAAGGGCTACGGTCCGCTCGAGGCCGGCCTGCGCACGGTGCCGTTCGCAGTGGTGATGGCCGTGTTCTCACCGGTGGCGATGGCGCTGTCGCATCGGTTCGGGCCGCGACTGGTGGCGGTGGCCGGGGCGCTGCTGATGTCCGGCGGCTTCGCCCTGGTCGAGGTGTCGTCGCGAACCTCGGGGTATTGGGAATTGATCATCTGGTCGATGTCGCTGATGGCTATGGGCCTCGCGTTCATCTCCGGGCCGTGCACGCAGGTGATCATGGACGCGCTCGACCCCGAGCAGGCCGGCGCGGGGTCGGCGGTCAACGACACCACCCGCGAGATCGGCGGCACCCTGGGCGTTGCGGTGTTGGGATCGGTGCTCACCTCGGTCTACACCACGGGGGTGGCGGATCGACTGTCTGCGTTGGGTTTGCCGCAGACCGTGTCGGGCCTCGCCGAGGACTCGGTGATGGCCGGCGTGGAGGTGGCGCGACAGGCGCCCGCGACGGTGGCCGACCCGATCCGGATCGCGGTGCAGGAGGTGTTCGTCGACGGACTCCACGGCGCGGTGTGGGTGGCCGTCGCCATCACTTCGGCCGCTGCGCTCGCTGCGTTGATTCTGCTGCGGGGCGCACCGCGCGGCCACCGCGCCCAGCCCGACACCGAAGCGTCACAGCTCGAGCGTGAGGTCCCCGCGACCGCGTGACACGCAGGTGAGGAATGCGCCGCCGGCTCGTTCGGGTTCGGTGAGGATGTTGTCGCGGTGATCGGGCTCGCCGGACAACATTCTCACCTTGCACGTGCCACAGAAGCCCTGCTGACACGAGTACGGCACCAATCCGACCTCACGCCGCAAGGCCGCCAGCGCAGTCTCGTCGGCGCTCACCGCGACCTGCCGGCCGGTCGAGGCGATGGTGACCGTGAACGGCTCGCCGTCCTCGACCGGGGGCGGACTGAACCGTTCGTAATGCAGTTCGATGTCCGGTCGGTCGGCGAGATGGGCGCGTAGGGACTCCAACATGGGCACCGGTCCGCAGCAGTACACCGCGAGTCCGGACGGGGCGCGGCCGGTGTGCGGGTCGAGCGGTCCCAACAGGTCGTCCATCGAGGGTAGTCCGTGTTCATCGTCGGTGCGGATCACCACCCGATCGCCGTAGCGGGCCACCTCGTCGACGAACGGGATCGACGCGCGACTGCGCCCGGTGTAGACCATCGACCAGTCGAGTTCGAAGCGCTCGGCCGCGGCGAGCATCGGCAGGATCGGGGTGATGCCGATGCCGGCGGCGATGAAGCGAACCGTGCGTGCCGGCGATCCGTGCCCGGGGATCGACAACGGGAAAGCGTTGCGTGGTCCCTTGACCGACACATCGGTGCCCACGGTCACGGTGTCGTGGACCTCGATCGATCCGCCACCGCCGTCGGGGATGCGCCGCACCGCGATCCGGTAGTGGAGGCGGTCGGCGGGGTCGCCGCACAGTGAGTATTCGCGCATACGGCCCGAGGCCAGCAGCAGGTCGAGGTGCGCGCCGGGATGCCACTGCGGGAGCGGACCGCCATCCGGGGCGCCGAAGGTCAGGGCCACCACATTCTCGTCCTCGGCCACCACGGTGCGGTCGATGACCCGCAGGGTCCGTACGCCGTCGTCGGTGGGCGGCTCGTGCAGCGGTGCCAGTGGACGCCAGAACGGCCACCATATCTTCGCAATCATGGTGCCGGCCAACAGCAACGGATCGTGCCGCCAACGGCCATAGAGATGCGGTGGGGGAGAAGTCATCTCGGTGCTGTGCGGGTGCGCGCGCTGATTCACCGGATCACCTTGCGTTGCGCGCTGCCGGTGATGCCGCGAGGTAGGCCACCGCCTGCGCGGTGCTGCCGATCTCGTTGGGATGGAAACCGGGGCGGAAGTAGCTGAAGGTGGCCCACACGATCTTGCGCATCTTCGGCAGCACACCGGCACGCACCCCGCGGTAGTAATGGTACTGGCGCTGAAAGAAGTTGTAGTGCACCGTGCAATCCTTCTTCATGATGAATCCGAACCCTCGATGGATCAGCACGAGCAGGATGGGTAGCACCACCAGCATCGCGCGGCCGCGGCGGAGATAACTATCACCGAAATGGACCGCCACATCGTGGGCCACCGCACGGTGCTCCACTTCTTCGGCGCCATGCCAGGTGAACAGGTCGGTCATTGCGGGGTCGGCACCTGTCTCGACCCAGGTGTTGTTGAGGGCGAAATCCCCGAGGATGGCGGTGTAGTGCTCGAGCGCCGCGATCAGCCAGAGGCGTTCGATCAGGTGCTTGCGCCGGGCAACTGGTGTTCCGGAGTCCATGGGACCCAACACTTTGCGGAAGATCCATTCCATCTGCCGCTGATATGGCCGGGGGTCGATGCCGTGGATGTCCAGGAATTCCCACAGCACATGGTCGTGGGCTTCGGCGTGCATGGCCTCCTGGCCGATGAATCCGCGCATCGACGCCGCGAGCTCGTCGTCGGCGACCAGGGGCAGCGCCTCGTTGTAGGTCTGCACGAACCATCGTTCGCCCTCCGGCAGCATCAGATTGAGCACGCTGATGAAGTTCGATGCGACCGGGTGGCCGGGTATCCAGTGCAGCGGGGTCTCGGTCCAGTCGAAGGTCACGTTGCGGGCATGCAACTCGACCGGCCCGGGATCGGAGCTGTCGACATCGAGCGGTTGGCCGATCATGGGGCTACCCCGTCACTTTCCGGCGCGCGGCGATCCGCGACAGCCACGGCGCGAATCGATAGATGCAATAACCGATCGCGGCTTCCGGGGTGACCGGCACGACGGCCTTGTTGTGCACGATCGCGTCGACGATGGCGCGGGCGACGCGGTCGGGTGTGAATCCCCGGCGACGGTACAGGCCGTCGAGGCGTCGCCGTTCGGCGTCCTCATCATCGGCCTGCAGGCCCGCGATCGGGGTGGCGCCGACGATGTTGGTGTCCACGATGCCGGGGCAGATCGCCGACACCCCGATCCGATGCTCGCCGAGCTCGGCGCGCAACGATTCCGAGAACAGCAGCACAGCCGCCTTGGAAGCGGCATACAACCCCAGGGAGCGCTGCGGGGTGAAGGCCGCCGCCGACGCCACGTTGACGATGTGCCCGCCGATCCCGCGTTCCACCATCTGCCGGCCGAACGCCCTGCTGCCGGAGATGACCCCGCGCAGATTCACGTCGAGTAGTCGGTCGACCTGATCATCGGTGGCGGCCAACGCGCCTCCGGCCAGTCCGATCCCGGCATTGTTGACGACGATGTCAGGAGTGCCGTGTCGATCACGCACCCGCGTGGCGAACTCGGTCACCGCCTCGACATCGGCGACGTCGACCTCGTAGGCCGCGGCCTGCGCGCCCAGTGCCTTGCTCTGCCGGGACGTCTCGTCGGCCCTGGTGAGATCGATGTCGGCGACGACCAACTCACACCCTTGCTCGGCCAGGGCGAATGCGGTCTCGCGCCCGATGCCGCTGCCGGCTCCGGTGATCACGGCCAGCTTCCCCGACAACGCCTGCGGCGCACCGAACACACGGGTGCGGTCCATTCGGGCGGCGATGTCGGGCGTCGACCGCGCGGCCTGCGTTGCGATGAAGTCGGATGCGCTGCGCACCAGATGGTCTGGGTTGGTGTAGGGCAGCCAGTGACCGGTTGGGGTAGAGCGGCGCCACAAGCGCTGCGCGTACTGGTAGGTGTCATCGAAGATCGCCGGTCGCAAGGCGATGTCGCGTTCGTTGACCAATTCGAGAGTCGGGACCAACGTCGGTCGGGCCCGCGGATCGATCAGCTTGGCGCGAATGTTGGCGCGGTACAGTCGAAGCCCTGAGATCATGTCCTGGCGCAGGGTGTCGCCGACGATCACCTGGTCACGCTCAGTGCCCTCCACCCGGTGCAGGAACTCGCGCCACACCGCCGCAGAACCGGCGACTCCGAAGAATAGCCGCGGCAGCACCGGCAGCTGGAAGAACACGGTGTATGCCGACGAACCCATCTGCGCCGCAGCGTGTCTGAGGTTGCGTGGCGTCGGGCGGCGCAGCTTCGCCCGGGCCCACGTGCCGAGCTGATCGAGGTTGGGTCCCGATACCGAGACGAAGGACGCGATCCGGTTCTCCGCGCCAGGCCGGGTGACCGCCTCCCACGCCTGCACCGACCCCCAGTCGTGGCCGATCACATGTACCGGCCGGTCGGGGCTCACGGCGTTGGCGACCGCGAACAGGTCGTCGGCGAGCCCTTCGAGCCGGTAGGCGGCATCGCCGTCGGGACGGTCGCTCTCGCCGAAGCCGCGGCAGTCGTAGGCCACGACGTGGAAGGCGTCGGCCAACGCCGGTGCGACATGTGTCCACAGATGGTGGGTGTCGGGCCAGCCATGTACGAGCAGCACCGTCGGCCGGTGCCCGTCGTCGTCGGTGGTGGCCGACCCTGCCACCTCGAAGACGGCCAATGACACGCCGTCGTTGTTGACTCGCTGTATACGCCAATCGACCATGCGACTCCCCTTCGAGACGATCGAATGGTGCTAGACGTTACCAAGCGTCACAGCAATACGTCCAGAGTTGTCTGTGACAAGGAGTCACAGTGAAGGGGCGTCGGGTGAGGACTGGTCTCGATACACCACCTCGCCTAGCGGCTCGGCGGTTACTCGACCAGCGGTTTGGTAGTTACTGCGTGGATCGAGTAGCCGCGAACGAAGTGAGTGGCGTATCGAGATCGACCAGCGGTTTGGCGGTCACTGTCGGTACGACGACAGGAAATTGCCGATCCGATCGATCGCCTCGTCGAGGTCACGCGCCCACGGCAGGGTGACGATCCGGAAGTGGTTGTGGTCGGTGAGGTTGAAACCGGTGCCCTGCACCACCAGGATCTTCTCCTGCAACAGCAGGTCCTGGACGAACAGCTCGTCGTTGTGGATCTCGTGCACGTTGGGGTCGAGTTTCGGGAAGGCATAGAGCGCGCCCATCGGTTTCACGCAGCTGACACCGGGGATGTTGTTGAGCTTCTCCCAGGTCACGTTGCGTTGCTCGAACAGGCGTCCGCCCGGTGCGACGAGTGCGTCGATGCTCTGGTAGCCGCCGAGGGCCACCTGGATGGCGTGCTGGCCGGGGACATTGGAGCACAGGCGAGTCGACGCGAGGATGCCGAGCCCTTCGATGAAGCCGCGCGCATGGTCCTTGGGGCCGGTCAGTACCAGCCAGCCGGCGCGGTATCCGCACACCCGGTAGGCCTTGGACAATCCGTTGAAGGTCAGGCACAACAGATCCGGCGCCAGCGAGGCGACGTTGATGTGCTCGGCGTCGTCGTAGAGGATCTTGTCGTAGATCTCGTCGGCCATGATCAGCAGCGAGTGCTGCCGGGCGAGTTCGACGAGTTGCTCGAGTACCTCGCGGGAGTAGACCGCGCCGGTCGGGTTGTTCGGGTTGATGATCACGATCGCCTTGGTGCGATCGGTGATCTTGGAAGCGATGTCGGCGACGTCGGGGTTCCAGCCGTTGTCCTCGTCGCAGCGGTAGTGCACCGGCCGACCACCCGACAGTGACGTCATCGCCGTCCACAGCGGATAGTCCGGCGCCGGGATCAACACCTCGTCGCCGTCGTTGAGCAAAGCCTGCATCGTCATGGTGATGAGCTCGGACACCCCGTTGCCGAGGATGACGTCGTCGACGTCGAAGTAGGGGAACTCGGGGAGGAGCTCGTAGCGGGTGACCACGGCGCGCCGCGCCGACAGCACCCCCGCGGACTCCGAATAGCCCTGGGAGTAGGGCAGCGCATGGATCATGTCGCGCATGATCACGTCGGGGGCCTCGAACCCGAACAGCGCCGGATTGCCGATGTTGAGCTTGAGAATCCGGTGTCCCTCGGACTCGAGCCGCGCCGCGTTCGCGTGAACCGGACCTCTGATCTCGTAGCACACGTTCTGCAGCTTCTGTGACTGCTCGAGCGGCTTGAGGTTCTGGTTCAGGTGGGATACATGCGGTCTACTCACGAGTTCAATTGTGACAGTCCAGCGCAAACGGGTTTTCCGCGACACCGTGACCACGACGACGCGGCGAGCTCACGGTGTCACAACAGATACCCCGAAACGCCAACACCACCTTGGTTCGGTTCCAAGGTGGTGTTGGCGAATAAGGGTGGCGACCCGATGACTAGGAGTGGCCGGGCCGCTTCTTGCCCGCGGCGATGCCGAATCCCTTGGCCTTGGATGCGCCGGTCTCGGCGATCGTCTTGTCCGACGACCCGTTCGGCGACGGGGCCGATTCCTCGGCAGGCGAATCGGCTTCGGTGTCGGCTGGGGTTTCGGCCGTCTCCGGTTCCGCCGGGGGTGCGGGTTGGGTCGGCTCCGGTTCGCTCGCGGGCTCCGGTGTCGCGGGCTCTGCTGTCTCGGGAGACGGTGCGGCTGCGGCCGGTGCCGCCTTGCCGATGCCGCCGGGACGCTTCTTGCCCGCCGCCATGCCGAAGCCCTTGGCCTTGCCGGGCTTCGCTTCCGTGGCAGCAGCTGCGGAGGTCGTCGCGGATGCATCCTCGGCTGCTGCGGCCCCGCCATCGGCAGGAGCCCCGGCG
Source organism: Gordonia sp. Z-3 (assembly GCF_036233855.1). Taxonomy (NCBI): domain Bacteria; kingdom Bacillati; phylum Actinomycetota; class Actinomycetes; order Mycobacteriales; family Gordoniaceae; genus Gordonia; species Gordonia sp. Z-3. The sequence goes on along the minus strand of NZ_JAZARS010000015.1, from coordinate 104,558 downwards.
GTCTCCGCCGGAGCGGACGCCTCAGCCGGTGCCGCGGTCCCCGCCGGTGCCGCCGACGCGTCCGGCGCGGCGGCCTTGCCGGCGCCACCGGGACGCTTCTTGCCGGCGGCCATGCCGAAGCCCTTGGCCTTCCCCGCCTTTGCCTCAGTGGCTGCGCCGCCGGAGGTCGCGGCGGTCTCGGTGTCGGCCGTGGCTGCTGCCTCGGGCGCCGATTCCGCTTCGGCCACCTTGTTCTCCGCCGGCGCGGTCACCCCCGCGGCCGGGGCCGCGGCGTTCGACGCCGCACCCGGGCGCTTGGCCTTACCCATGCCGAAGCCCTTGGCGGCCGGCTTCTTCTCCACCGGCGGGTTGTCGGCGGAGGTGGCCGCCGCGGTGGATTCGACTGCCGCCGACGACTCGGCCTCGGCGGGCGCGGGTGCTGCGGACCCGGCGTCGGCCTTGGCCGTACCGGGCTTCTTGGCTTTGGCGCCCATGCCGAAGCCCTTGGCAGCGGGCTTCTTCTCGGCAGGCTTGCTCTCGGCGGGCTTGCTTTCGGCTGGTGCGGAATCGGCAGGCTTGGCCTCGGCCGGCGCCGTGGCCTTCGCCGACGCCCCCGGCTTCTTGCCGCCCTTCATGCCCAGGCCGACCTTCGGTTTCGGCTTGGCCTCGGTGGCCGTCGCGGTTGCCCCCGCCGCCGTCGCAGCCGCAGCCGGCTCCGGTTCGGATTCCTGCGCTGCTGCGGGCTCGGGTTCGGTGGTCGGCACCGATGCGGGACCGAGGTACCGTCCGCCACGCTTGACCTCGGGGGCGCCGCGCTTGACCGACTCCAGCAGCAGCTGGGCCACGTCGACGACCTCGATCTTGCCTTCTTGCTCGGTATTCGCCGTGCGGGCGGTCACGCCGTCGGTGAGCATCACGCGGCAGAACGGGCAGCCGGTGGCAACCTTCTGCGGCGCATCCCCGTTCGGCGTGCCGAGAGTATCGAGCGCCTCGTCGACCCGGTCGATGTTGATGCGCTTGCCGATCTGCTCTTCCATCCACATGCGGGCGCCACCGGCACCGCAGCACATGGACCGTTCGCCGTGCCGCGGCATCTCGGTGAGGTTCGAGCCGGATGCGGCCATCAGCTCACGCGGGGCGTCGTAGACCTTGTTGTGGCGGCCCAGGTAGCAGGGGTCGTGGTAGGTGACGCCCTCGCCGAGCGGGGCGACCGGCACCAGGCGCTTCTCCCGGACCAGTTTGTTGAGCAGCTGCGTGTGGTGTACGACCTCGTACTTCGCGCCGAGCTGCGGGTACTCGTTGCCCAGCGCGTTGAAGCAGTGCGCACAGGTGACGACGATCTTCTTGCGCTGCTGCGGCGCGGTGGCGAACACCTCGCCGAGCATCTCGATGTTCTGCTGGGCGAGCATCTGGAACAGGAACTCGTTGCCCGCGCGGCGTGCGGAGTCGCCGGTACAGGTCTCGCCCTCGCCGAGCACCAGGAAGTTGACGGCCGCGACGTCGAGCAGCTCGGCGACGGCCTTGGTGGTCTTCTTCGCGCGATCCTCGTATGCGCCGGCGCAACCGACCCAGAACAGGTACTCGAAGCCTTCGAAGGTTTCCACGTCCTGGCCGAAGACCGGGATCTCGATGTCCATCTCGGAGATCCAGTTGGTGCGCGCCGAGGCGTTCTGGCCCCACGGGTTGCCCTTGTTCTCCAGGTTCTTGAACATGCCGGCGAGCTCGGTCGGGAAGTCCGACTCGATCAGCACCTGATAGCGACGCATGTCCAGGATGTGGTCGACGTGTTCGATGTCGACCGGGCACTGCTCCACGCAGGCACCGCAGGTGGTGCAGCTCCACAGGGTCTCGGTGTCGATGACGGCACCGAGGGCGGCCGGATCGAACTCGCCGTCGGCGGCCTCGATGCCGTTGCCGCCGCCCAGCGCGCCGTGCGATTCGCCGACCAGCTTGCGCGCTGCCTCGGCGCGGGCTTCCTCGGGAATCGCGTTGAGCTTGGCTTCATCGACGTTGCCGTCGGCGTCGACCAGTCCCACCTCGTCGCCGGCCATGTCCTGCTTGCCGCCCGCGAGCAGGTAGGGCGCCTTGGCGTAGCCGTGGTCGCGCAGCGACATGATCAGCAGCTTCGGCGACAGCGGCTTACCGGTGTTCCATGCCGGGCACTGACTCTGGCATCGGCCACACTCGGTGCAGGTGGTGAAGTCCAGCCAGCCCTTCCAGGAGAAGTCCTCGATCTTGCCGGCACCGAACGCGTCGACGTCGGGGTCGGCGGTCTCCATGTCGAGGACCTTGCCCTGGCTCATCATCGGCTTGAGCGCGCCCAGAGCGACGCCCCCGTCGGCCTCACGCTTGAAGTAGATGTTGACGAACGCCGCGAACCGGTGCCAGGCCACACCCCAGTTGATGTTGCGCCCGACCACGGCCAGCCAGATCATCGCCGAGAGCAGTTTGATCACGGCCATCGCCGAGACGGTCCACTCGGGCGCGCCCTCGAAAGGCATCGCCAGGTAGTGCAGCGTCGGTGACGCCCAGATCGGGGCGTGCTCGATGCCCGAGGCGATCTTGAAGAACTTCACCCCGAGCATGCCCAGGCCCTCGATGATGACGACTGCTTCGACGAAATAGGCGGCACCGAAATTCGAGCCCGAGAACCGCGACAGGCGCTCCGGGACACGGGGGTGGTTGAGCTGGCGCACGATCACCAGTGCGACACCGCCGATGACAGTGGCCCAGCCCAGGACCTCCTCGGCCAGCACGTAGGGGCCCCAGGTGCCCAGCCACGGCCAGTGGAAGTGCGGATCGAAGGCCTGCCCGTAGGCCTCGAAGACGAAGATGAAGCCGAGTAGGAAGCCCACCATCACCAGCCAGTGCGCCCAACCGACGGTTCGGAACTTCGCCATCCTGGTGTGCGCAGCGAACTCGACGACGACCGTCTTGATACGCGGCAGGATCGGGAAGATTCGCGCTGAGTCGATCTTCTGGCCGTGGCTGATGGTGCGGACCATCTTCCCGACGCCCTGGAAGAAGATCGCCCAGCAGACGAGACTGACGAGGGTCGTGATGGTACCGATGGCGATCGTCGTGGAAGTCACGGGCGCGTCCCGGCCTTTCTTTGGGTCGGCATCGGCCCATCTGCGCAGGGCTTTGGCGCACGCGGGCCGACGTGTACTACAGGTAACCGTAGTTCCTGGCGGTGGATCGGCGCTGCCAAGGCTGACCTAACTAACGCTCGGCGTCCACCGCCGTGGTCCACTGGATAATACTCGCGAGTAACTTACTGTCGAGTCAGGTCGCGGTAGGTGGCGCTTCTTGTGGCAAGCGTCACCGGAAGGGGAGCGGCGATGCGGGTCTCATGGGGTGGATCTCATGGGACCGACCTCAGCGGGCGAACCCCGGCGACCTTCTCCAGATCGTCGAGCGCGGTGTCGAGGTGGGTGAGGATGCGCTGCAGGCTCGGCAGTTCCTTGCGAGCGCCGATCAATCCGAAATTCACTTGATCGGCGGTGGTGGTGAGGGTGATGTTGAGCGCTTGCCCGTGCATCGCGATCGACACCGGATAGCAGCCGTCGAGGGCCGCACCATTCCAGTACATCGGCCGCGACGGACCGGGCACATTGCTGATCAGCACATTGAACTGCGGCGGTGTGGATCGAACGAATCCCGGGATGGGCGCCAGCGCCAGCGGAGCGAATGTCGCCGCACCGAACGCCAGTGCCTGCAGCGGTGAGAGCCCGCGAATCACCTGTTTGGCCTTGCGGGTGGAGGCGATCACGGCGGCGAGGCGGCGCTCCGGGTCGGGCTGATCGGTCGCGAGATTCGCCATGATGGCGGTGACCGCGTTGCCCTCGGAGCTCTTGTCGGTGCGCGTCGAGACCGGCATCGCCGCGATCAGCGGGTCATCCGGAAGCGCGTCCTGGTCGATCAGGTAGGCGCGCAACGCGCCGGCGCACATTGTGACGACGACGTCATTGAGGGTGATGTCGAGCGCCTGACCGACCGCATCGAGGCGCTGCCGCGGCCACTGTTGGGCGGCGAATCGGCGAGCACTGCCGATCGGGACGTCGAGGATCGTCTTGGGTGCGGGCACGAACGGCGGCGCGAAGGCGTCGTCGGTGATCCCCGCCCATGCGATCTTCGCTGCGGCCGGACCGGCGCCCACGATCTGCCCCGTCAGGTTCAGCGCCTGACCGAGCGGGGCGGTGAGCCGCGAGCGCAGGGAAGCGCCGGTGGTCTCGCGGGGCGGTCGGCGGCGCAGCAGTGCGGTGTCCCACCACGCGGTCCCGGTGCGGTCGTTGGGATCCGGCGACAGCGAGTTCTCCAACAGTCGCAGTGCGGAGATCCCGTCGACCAGTGAGTGATGGATCTTGGTGTAGATCGCCACCCGGCCATCGTCGAGGCCTTCGATGATGTGCAGTTCCCACATCGGCCGGGTGCGGTCGAGCAGCGCGCTGTGGTTGAGCGACACATAGCGCAGTAGTTCGCGGATCCGGCCCGGACGGGGTAGGACCGCGCGTCGGACGTGATAGTCGACGTCGATCTCGTCGTCGTACGACCAGGCCAGCGTCCCGAGCAGCGCGGCCGGTGACGCCGGGCGTTTGCGAAACAGTGGCCGAATGTCCGCGCATGAGTGAAACGTCTCGACGATTTCCTCGGCGAGCTCGGTCGCCGACTGCCCCTCGCGCGGGATGAACAATTGCAGTCCACCCGCATGCATCGGCTGTTCCCGGGTCTCGGCGATGAGGAACATCGATTCGGTGACCGGCATGTAGGGCATCGTTAGGACCTCCCGGGATCATCGAGCAGGGTGCTCCGCGACAATGCGTTGTTCCAGTATCGGCCCGGGTCCACGCCGCGCGGGCGTTTTCGGCCACTTGAGTTGGTGGGGTTCGTGTCACGGGGATCGGTGGCTGCGCTCGGGTATCGTGATCCCCGATGCAGTCGGCGGCGCGGTGGGTGGTGCTCATCGGGTTGGTGGCGGTGGAACTGATCGTCACCAGTGCGGGGACCTGGATCTATTTCGCTTCCGCCGGAAGGGTTCTCGAGATCGACGACGTGCCGGCCGGGTCCACTGCCCTCGTTCTGGGGTCGCTCGTCGAGGACGGTACACCCGGTTCCTACGTCCAGGGCCGCCTCGACACCGCTGTCGAACTCTACGAATCGGGCCGGGTCAGCCGCATCATCAACTCGGGTAACGGCACTGCCGCGGCCGGCGACGAGCCAGCGGTGATGCGCCGCGACCTCAAGTCACGCGGTGTCCCGGCCGACGTCATCGTCGACGACCCGCTGGGTATGGACACCGATGCCAGCTGCCGCCGCGTCCACGACGACTTCGGCCTGCGCGCCGTGGTGATCGTCACCCAGGACTTCCACCTCACCCGCGCCATCGCACTGTGCCGGGCGCATGGGGTCGACGCGACCGGAGTCACGGCTCGGTGTGAGTGCGCCACCTGGACTGTCGTCCGCAACCATTTGCGCGAACTGCTGCTGGCGAGACCCCGTGCGTTGCTGGGATTGCCGGTTCGCGGCTCTCTGTTCTCGGCGGCTCGGTAGGCCGCAATCCGTCGACGCCTGGCAGTCAGATGAGGCCCACCGGCCCGGCCGGCGTCACGCCGCGGTGCGTCGCAGGCGCAGTCGGGGGCGACCGGTGAGATACACCGAACCGGGCAGGCGACGCAGTAGCTCCATCAACAGCAGCGAACCGGCGATGGTGAGCACGTAGGTGCCGATCGTGCCCCACGGCTGACCGAGGGTGGCCAGAATCCACGGCTGATCGCCGGACTGCGGTTTCAGTACGAAATACAACACCAGCACATGTGCCAGGAACACCCCGAACGACCGGTTGGAGGCGAAGGCGACGACGCGGGCGAACCGAGGCGTGAACTCGCGCCACGTCTTTCCCCAGTGTGCGGCCGCCGCGTAGAGGCAGGTGATGGCCACGATCAGAAAAGGCAACAGCCACGGGAAGAACGCGGAGTCGTGGTCGTGCACGGGCTGCCCGCCGAACCAGACGCCGCCGAGGTAGATGCCCACGGCGAGCGTGCCGGTCGCGACCAGCGCACCGAACAGCCACCACCCCTTGCCCTGCAGCCACCGGCCGATGGCGTCGCGGTGCACCGCGGCCACCGCGCCGTAGAGGATGAAGAACTGATACGGCACGAAGGTCGCGTAGTGATGCCACCAGTACTCGGCGACCGTCGGCGGGGGCGTCCACCAGGTGATCGTTATGGTGATGGCGACCTGCACGGCCAGGCTGGCGCCCAGCAACAGCGCGTGGCGGCCGGCGGTACGCCGCACCAGCCACAGGATGAGCGGAAAGAGTAGGTACACCTGCAGCATTACGAACAGGAAGTACATCTGGAAGCCCGACAGCCCCCAGGCCGCGAGCTCGGCGAACTCGCGGAGACCGCCGATCGGGTCGGCGGCCAGCTCGCCGATTCGGCCGCGCGCCCACACCTGCTGCACCAACCAGTAGATGGCCGACCAGATGAGGTACGGGAAGATCACCAACTTGATGCGGCGCCGCCAGAACGTCGTGGTTTGGAAGTCGGCCTTGTCGTAGTTCTGATACATCAACACGAAACCGGTGAGGGCGAAGAACGTGTTGCGGGTGAAGTGCAGCAGCAACGAGGTGGTGTTGACCGGCAGGTTGTTGAATTCGTCGGTGGTCTGGGTCAGGCAATGCACAAAGATGACCAGCGAGAATGTGGTCGCGCGGATGAGATCGAGATGGTGGAGGTAGGCACGTTTGCCGACCCGGTGGATTGTCGCGGCGGCCCTTGCCGCGCTGGTGTCAGTGGGAGCGGACTCACCGCCGGTGGACGTGGAGTCCCCGTCGTCGTGCCGTGGTGTGTAGGTCGTCATGCGTGTGCCAGGGCCCCAAAACCGTTCGATGGCCGATCCGCCGTGGCGCGGATCGCGTCGCTCAAGTTAGCAACCCGACCTGGGTGCAGGCTGAGGCGTCGTCGCCGGCCATCCCGCGGGCTGCATCCCATTGTCGGTGGTGTCGCGTGTCACCACCACTGCAGCGCCGGGCCGAGGTCGGCGTCGAGCGCGGGGACGAGACTGCGCACGAATGTCGCCGACAGGTGGTGATAGTCATGCCAGAGCAGGATGTTGCCGACCACCGCCGGACAGTAGGTGGGGTCGCACATGGCGTCGGTGTAGTCGAGGAAACTCATGTTCGGGTAGTCGGCCGCGATCGCCTGGGCCGGGTCGGTGGGGGCGAGCGCCACTTCGCGCGCAACCCCGCACACCTCGGGTTTCTTGCCTTCGGCCAGACATTCCGGTGGTGTCAGCTTGCCGTGCGCCCATGGGTTGTCGCGCACGGCGACTACCCGCTGACCGCGGTCGCGGAACTCGGCGAAGATGTCCTTGTAGTCCTGCGGGACGAAGTCGCCGCGAGCCCCCTTGCCCTCCACCGGGCGGGTCGAGTTGGTGAACACCACGTCCGGTTTGTCGACGGCAAGGCGGTCCATCACGCGCCGCGACCAGTCGTTGCACTGGTAGTACTTCTGGCCGAACCAGATGAAGACGTGGCTGGTGGTGAGCGCGCAACCTACCTTGAGGTAGGTCGTCACCTTGAAGCCGCGTTGTTTGCCGACGGCGTCGAGCGCGGTGATCCAGTACTCGGCGTGTGAACCGCCGACGAGGGCGACGGTTCGGGTCGCGTTGGGGTCGCCGTAGACGCCGACCTTGATCGACGGGTCCTTCCATCCGGAAATCACCGAGTCGTAGGAGGTGATCGGCCAGTCTTTGTCGACGACCTCGGGGCTGGGCTGCGGATCGACCTTCGGCACCGCCGCGCCGTCGAGGAAGGCCCGGGCACCCGGGTAGAGCCGCGGGTCGAGGTTCTCGGTGTTGACCGTCGCGTTGGCCGCGTCGCGCTGCCAGACGACGGCGGTGGTGCCGGCGATCACGGTGGCGATGACGATCAGCGCGACCAGGCCGCGTCGGACGCCTCGGGAAATGCCGCTGGTGCGACCGGCCCGCAGCGGCGCTTCGATGAAACGGGTGGTGGCCCACGCCAGCACCACCGATACCGCGAGGATGCCGGTTCCCTCGAGCCAGTTCACGTCGTCCTGGTAACGCCAGCTCAAGTAGAAGATCAGCAGCGGCCAATGCCACAGGTAGAGGGCGTAGGCGATGGAGCCGAGCCACACCAGACGGGGGTGGGCCAGGCCGCGGCTGACCGCCCCCGGCGCCGAGGTCGCATCCGGCAACGTGGTCGCCGAACCGGTCCAGATCAGCAGCAGGGTGGCGCCCACCGGCACCAGTGCCATCGCGCCGGGATAGGCCTGCACGCCGGAGATCCACCAGCCGCAGGTGACGATCAGCCCCAGCGCGATGATGCCGAGCGCGTTGCGCAGCCACCCCGGCATCCGTACCCGCGGTATCCACACGGCGAGCAGGCCGCCGGCAAGGGGCTCCCACAGTCGGGCGACGGTGTCGTAGTAGTTGAACGGTTGGTTGATGCCGTGCCGGTAGTTGGCCCAGGCGAAGGACACCAGCGCCACGGCCAGCAGCGACCCGCCCACGACGGCTCGGATGGCCGTCGGGTTGGCGAATACGGTGAATCGGCGCGACAACGCCCGCAGCACCCCACCCAAGGCGAGTGCGCTCAGCAGCGTCAGTAGGAAGAACTGTCCCTGCATCGACATCGACCACAGGTGCTGCAATGGGCTGATCGCCGAATCGGCGGCCTGATAGTCCTGCGAATCGAACGCAAGATGCCAGTTCTGGTAGTACAGCGCGCTGGCCTGGATCTCTGAACCCAGCGGACCCCACCGGGTCTTCGGCATGATCAGCGCGATCATCGCGGTTACGAAGACCAACACCACCAGCAGCGCCGGCAGGAGTCGGCGCACCAGCCGCCACAACCGCGGCCACGGGTCGATCGCGCGGCGCCACGACACCGTCGCCGGCTGGGTGGCCACCACGTGTTTGAGCAGTGATGCGACAAAGAAGTAGCCCGACAGGGTCAGGAACACGTCGACGCCGCCGGACACGCGGCCGAACCACACGTGGAAGATGGCCACCAACGCGATCGCCACACCGCGCAGGCCGTCGAGGTCATGCCGATATCCCGAGGTGTTGCCGGTGGCGGCATCCTCGTTGGGGGTCCGGGTAGGGGTGACGGCCGTGCTCACAGCCAGGGATGTTACGGGGCGCGGCCGCCAGAACCCGCATTTGGCGGCGACACTCCCGGGCTGTTGTGGGTGGTCAGCGGCGTCATTCGCGACCAACCTCACAAACCGGTCACACCCCGGAGGGCTTCGCCTATGCGCAACGTTTCGTCGGTGCCGTCGACGGGGACTCTGGGCTCATCTGATTCCGACAGCAAGGGGCCTGACATGACCGACCCGGAATCGACCAACGGCGGGGGCGTCCCGGAGGGTCACGAGGAGCAGCCGGACCCGCGTTCGGCCCGCGAGACCGTGGACCGACTCGAGGAGGAAGTGGTCAATCCGCCCACCGAGGAGACGACCGTCGACCCCGAGGCCGCCACCGATTCCGAGACCGGTGACCCGGACAGTCCCGAGGCCGGCGATGCCGAGCCGCCGGACTGATCATCGGTCTGGAGTGAGGTGAACGTGTCGGATTTCGACACGTTCACCTCACTGTCCGATGTGGACGCCCGGCACCGCCGGTAGAGCATGTATCGAAAGCGCGTCTGGTGGGTACGCTCGCCCGCGATATGGACAAAGCACCCACACCACGACGCCCCGACGGACTGCGCATCGTGACCGAACCCGGCTTGCCTGCGGCCCTTGTCGACCACGCCGATCTGCGTATTCATCAAATCCTCGAGGACAGCGCCGTCACCTACCGCGAGTTCGCGGTCACCGAGCAGACATCTCTGCACATGTCGCCGCAGGGTGACCTCGATTCGGGCTGGGCCGGAGAAGCAGCAGGTGAATCCGATGCGGTGATCTTCGTGACCGAACTGCCGCGCGCGCAAGGGCGCGATGTGGTGGTCGTCGAGCTCGACCACACGCGGTCGGCGGCGGTGATCTGTACGCCGGCACTGGGCCTGTTGCCGTCGCGCGCCTTTGTCGCGTGCATTGAGGCGGTCCTCGCAAGGCTGGCCGGTGGACCGCGTGACGCTACCGGGCCGGTGGGTGGTCGCTGGCGCAGCGAGGACAACGGGGACACGGAGCTGTTGATCGCCCGCGGTATCTCGAGCCGGGTGCGGTTGATCTGCGGAATGATCCGCGGAAATCGACCCTGGCGGATGATTCCCACCCTGACCGGGATGACCGCAGCAGCAGCGGCGACGGCGTCATTCGGCGTCTTCTTCTCGTCGATCTGGTCGATGGCCAACGCGCTGAGCCCGGTACGTCTGAGCCTGATCAGCGTGCTGTCGATCGCCATGGCGTCGGTCTGGCTGATCGTCAACAATCGGCTCTGGGAAACCGCCGGGGTGATGCCCAGGTGGCGGCGTGTGCTGTACAACACCGCGACCATCGGTACGGTCGGATTCAGCGCCATGGTGCTCTACGTCGGATTGTTCGGCGCGACGTTCGTCGCCGCATTGGTGGTGATCGAGTCGGATTTCATGGGCCAGACGCTCGGGCAAGACGTCGGAATCCGCGAATACGCTTATCTGGCGTGGTTGGCGACATCGATGGGTATGGTCGCCGGCGGGTTGGGGTCCAGTACGGATAGCTATGACGACGTCCTGCGGGCCACCTACGGGCATCGTGAGCGCATCCGTCGTCAGCGCGCCGACGAACGGGAGCGACGCCGAGAGGAGTTGTGACGCCCTCGGCTGGTGACCCGCGGTACGCGCGCGGTTGAGGTTTTGGTTCCGCCGCCGAGGGGTAACAGTCGAGGGGTAACAATGGTTCGATTGCACCGAGACCGTCGTTTGAGGAGATTTCCAGTGGCCGACTTCGGAGGGATCACCGACGAGCACTCTGTGATCGACGTGATCACGGAGGCTGCTGCAGCCCCGGTGAAACTGTCGGTCGCCGCCGATGCCGATCGCTTGACGATCGTGCGGTCGGTGGTGGAACGGACCCTCTTCGTCGACGACTGGAACGTCGATGACGTGGCCGATGTGAAACTCGGCGTCGACGAGATCTGTTCGCAGCTGATCGCGGCCGCAGAACCCGGCAGCTGCATCGAGGTAGCGGTCGCGGCCGGCCCAGTCGGAGCGATCGTTCAGATCGACGGCTGGCCGGAGGGTGATTTCGAGGTCGACACCAACGGATTCGGTTGGCGCGTGGTGGAAACGGTCACCGACGCCCAATCCGTCGCTTATGTGGGGGACGGGCGTCGGCGTCAGGTCGTGGTGCGGGTGGCCAAGAGTCGTACGCCCTGACCACTGATCCGACCAACTTGGCCGACGCCGGGTTGGTCGGATCAATGATCGGGTGTCTACGCGCTCAGCGCGTTGCCCGCATCCTCCATTGTTTCGTACACGGCGATGAAGTCGGTCAGTCCGCACGCCTCGAGCGGACGCGCAACCACGCGTGGGCACACCATGGCCACCGGGATGTGCAGATCAGCTGCATCAGAGGCGAAACGCGCCAAGACCGGAAGGCCCGAGGCGCCGAAGAAACCGATTCCGGTCATGTCGAGCACCACGCATTCGGGGTCTCGGCTGATCACCCGGTCCAACGCTGCCGCGAAGTCGGCGGCGCTGTCCATGTCGATCTCACCGGAAAAGCGTTGCACACAAAAGGAATTGTCTGCCCGCAGGCCGGCGGTTGAAGTGCGGTGACGCGACTCTGCGGCGGTGTGCGACGGCTGGAAGGTGGTTTGAGTGTCGAGGTTCATCGAGCACGCCCGTTCATATCGGGATGAGCGCGAGCGACCCGGCATCGACAAGGTCGTTCGCCTGCAGCTTTTCACTGAACCGCTTCGTCTACCGTACGGCGACGACGTCTGCGCAGCAACCCGTGTTTCCAAACGGTTCGCGCGGGGTAGTCGATAGTGTCTCAATCGTCGATACGCCACAGTCGACACCCAAAGCCACGCAGATCGGAGGGCTCGCTTGCAGTCGTCGCCATCGGCCGAACAGGGGTCGGCCGTGCACTCGGAATCGGAAGGTGATTCCGTGTCCGAGACCGTCGGCAACGCACTCGACGACAGTTCATCTGCGCCCCGTCGGAGCTCGACAAACGACGATTACGCCGATGTGCCGGGATCTTTGCAGCGCATGCACGAGCAGTCCGATGACGAGCAGCGGGCAGCGCTGCGCGCGCAGATCGTCGAGCGATGTCTGCCCCTGGCCGAGCACGTCGCCCGTCGCTTCAGTGACCGCGGCGAAGCGTTCGAGGACCTGTTGCAGGTGGCGCGTGTGGGTGTGGTCAACGCCGTGGATCGGTTCGATGCGGATCGGGGCAACAGCTTCCTGTCTTTCGCCGTGCCCACGGTGATGGGTGAGGTTCGGCGGCACTTCCGCGACACCATGTGGTCGATGCGGGTGCCGCGACGGGCCAAGGAGACGTCGCTGCGCATAGGGCGGGCCAGCGACGAACTCGTACAGCAACTGGGTCGGTCGCCGCGGCCGACAGAACTGGCTGCGCATCTGGACATGCCGGTCGATGAGGTCATCGACGGGCTGATGGCGCGCTCGGCCTACAACGCCATGTCCATCGACGCCGAGCCGGAGGGCGACGACGACAGTCGTTCCATCCGGGACACACTGGGTGAGGAGGACGAGCGCTTCGACCAGGTGGAAGAGTTCGTGATGCTGCGCCCGGCGCTGGAGAAGCTACCGGAGCGGGAGCGAGAGATACTGTCACTGCGGTTCTTTCACTCCATGTCCCAAAGTGAGATCGCTGCCAAGGTGGGGATCTCCCAGATGCATGTGTCGCGGTTGCTTTCGCGCACGTTGACCCAACTGCGCGCGGAGATGGCGCCGAAGGGCGCCGCGGCGGACCCCAATGGCGAGGCAGCCGCCGCGGCAGCGACCGAGGCGTGAGCCGACGATCCCTCCGGGGACGATCAGGGCTTGAGGATCACCTTGACCGCTCCATCGGCCTTGCGCTGGAAGATGTCGTAGGCATGCGGCGCATCCTCCAACGGCAACTCGTGTGACGCAAAGGAATCCACCCCCAGTGGATCGTCGTCGCCGAGCAATGGCATGATGGACGGCACCCACTTCTTCACGTTCGCCTGGCCCATCCGGATCTGTATCTGCTTGTCGAACAACGTCATCAATGGTAGCGGGTCGGCCGTGCCGCCGTACACGCCGATCAGCGACAATGTCCCACCGCGACGGACGATGTCGATCGCGGAGTAGAGCGCGGACAGCCGGTCGAGGCCGGCATGCTGCATCAGCGGTTCGGCAACGGCGTCGGGCATGGCGCCGACGATCCGCTGCATCATCTTGTTGACCGGCGAACCGTGGGCTTCCATGCCGACCGCGTCGATGACGGCATCGGTGCCGCGCCCCTGGGTGCGCTCGCGGATCTCGCTGCCGAGGTCGTCGACCCGATCGAGGTCGATCGTAGTGATGCCACGAGATTCGGCCCGTGCCAACCGTTCCGGTACTCGATCGACAGCGAACACCTGTGCTCCGCGGTGCTGGGCGATACGCGCGGCCATGTCCCCGATCGGCCCGAGGCCGAGGACGGTGACCGACCCACCCGGCGGGATGTCGGCGTACTCGACTGCCTGCCAGGCGGTGGGCAGCACATCCGACAGGTAGACGTAGCGCGAATCGGGGGCATCGCCGGGCACCTTGATATGAGTGAACTGCGCCTGAGGTACCCGAAGATACTCCGCCTGACCACCAGGCACGGATCCGTAGAGCTCCGAGTAGCCGAACAGGGCCGCGCCGCTGCCCTGTTCACGCACCTGCGTCGTCTCGCACTGGGTGTACAGGTCCTGAGAGCACATATAGCAACTGCCACAGGAGATCTGGAATGGGATCACCACCCGGTCGCCGACGCTCAGATCGCCGACATCGCTGCCGACTTCCTCCACGATGCCCATGGGTTCGTGGCCGAGAATGTCGCCGGGATTCATGAACGCGCCCAGGACCTCGTAGAGATGGAGATCGGAGCCGCAGATATTGGTCGAGCTCACCTTGATGATGGCATCGGAGGGTTCCTCGATCTTCGGATCGGGAACGGTGTCCACACTGACATTTCGCTTGCCCTGCCATGTGACTGCGCGCATCGCGTCACTCCTGTCTCCGGTCCGCGCTGCGGAGCCCGGTCGATGTCGGTTCGTGGTGAGAGTGCCCACCAGATGGTGGGGGCAAACGCTTCTCGGTCACGTGTCGCAGCGGTTTGTGCCCGCCGCGGCGCGGGTAAGCGTTGAAGCGTGAGTAGCGAGAAACCACACGCAGAGAAAACAATCGAGTATCCCGGTCGAACGCAGGAGATGCCCGATCAGCCGCACGACGAGATGCGTGCGTATCGTGGTCGCGACCTGCTGGCGGGAAAGGTTGCCCTGGTGACCGGTGGGGATTCGGGGATCGGCCGAGCAGTGGCGGTGGCCTTCGCGAAGGAGGGGGCCGACGTGGCGATCGCCTACTTGACCGAGACCGACGACGCGCGCCATACCGTGGAGCTGATCGAGGCAGAAGGGCGTAGTGCGCGTTCATTTGTCGGTGACCTGGCGGATCCGGAGCACTGCGCCGATGTGGTCGCCCGGACCGCCGACGAGCTGGGAGGTCTCGACGTGCTCGTCAACAACGTGGCGTTCCAGAGCCCGGTCGACGATTTCATGGAACTGACGCCGAGTCAGTGGCGTCGGACGTTCGACGTGAACATCGACAGCTTCTTCCACACCATCCGCGCCGCGGTTCCGCATCTCACCGGCGGCGGGGCCATCATCAACACCGGATCGATCAACGGTCTGCGTGGCAACAAGCAACTCATCGACTACTCGGCCACCAAGGGCGCTGTCACCGCGTTGACCTATTCGCTGGCGCAATCGCTGCTCGAGCGCGGAATCCGGGTCAACTGCGTCGCACCCGGCCCGGTGTGGACGCCGTTGATTCCGGCGACTCTGCCCGCCGATCAGGTTGGCGAGTTCGGCCGTCAGGTGCCCTACGGACGAGCGGCGCAGCCGGATGAGATCGCGCCGTCGTACGTGTTCTTTGCTGCAGAGCAACTGTCGTCGTACTACAGCGGCGAGGTCTTGGCCCCGATCGGCGGTGAGACGCTTCCGGGGTGAGCGCCGCGATGCGTTTGTCGTGGCCGAGCAGCGGGTACGGCTGTGTAACTGTCCATCACAGAAGCCAACATGTGGAACTGATCGACCATGGAAATCACTGGTGATGTCTCGGTCCAGGTCACGGTGCCGGCAGTGGCCGAGCAGGTCGGTCTGGTCCGGCATGCGATCTCCGGTGTACTCACCGATTCGGCCGTACCCGACAGTACCGCCCTGGACGTGCTGCTGGCTCTGGACGCGATGTGCAGCGTGGTCATCGCGTCCTCGGGCGAATCCCGTCGGCTGAGATGCGTCTGCACGGTGGGTGATGACTGTGCGGAACTGCAGGTGACCGGTCACCTCCTCGGTGATGTCGCTTTGGTGCGCCGCGGATACGCGTGGCGTCTGCTCGACCGCACCGTCGAGGGCCTCATGGTGGCGACGCACGATGACGGCGTGGTGCAGCTGTCCGGACGCAAGGCCTATCGCTCGAACCGGTGACGGCTCGGTATCGTGAACCATCCGTCGATATCAGGGGTGGAGCATGGCCAGGAGTGGATGGGGACCGGCTCAGGCGCCGCGGCTGGACGGTCGCGTGGCGGTGGTGACCGGTGCCAACTCCGGGATCGGCCTGGAGACCGCCAGACATCTGGCCCGTCTGGGTGCCCGCGTTGTGATGGCCTGCCGCAACGTCGACAGCGCAGACGCCGCACGGTCCGACGTGCTGGCCACGGTTCCGGATGCGAATGTGCACGTGGTGCAGACCGACCTCAGCGAACTCGGATCAATACGCAAAGCGGCACATCAGATCGAGCTCGACCATCCCGTGGTGGACGTGTTGATCAACAACGCCGGCGTGATGGCCGGCCGGCGGGAATTGACCGCCGACGGTTTCGAGATGGACTTCGGCACCAACTTTCTGGGGCACTTCGCGCTGACGGGCCTGTTGTTCGAACGTCTGCTGGCCGCCGATGCCGGTCGGGTGGTGACGGTGGGCAGCAACGCCCACCGGGGCGGCACGGTGGATTTCGACGATCTGACCCTGGCCCGGAACTTCAGCACCTCGCGTGCGTATCAGCGAGCGAAGTTCGCCCAGCTGGTCTTCGCCGTCCAGTTGCAGCGTCGACTGACCGCGACCGGTCACACAACTCCGATCTCGGTGGCCGCCCACCCGGGCGCCACGCACAGCGGCGTCATGCGTGACTCCGGCCGGGTGCTGAGCTGGCTGTTCACCACACCGTCGCTGCATCGGGTACGCAGCACCTTCATCATGGAGGCACCTGACGGCGCTCTGCCGTCACTACGGGCGGCCACCGATTCGGAGGTCACCGGCGGACAGTACTTCGGCCCATCGGGTGTGATGGAATTCAGCGGGCCACCGGTGCTGGTGCGACCGAGCCCACGTGTGCAGGACCCAGCCCTGGGACGACGGCTGTGGGAGGTCGCCGAAGCGCTGACCGGTGTGCGCTACCCCTTCTGATCAGACGCTCACGGCGCTGAGCATCGCCAGCTTCTCGTGGTCGTCGCTTCCCGGGGTCGCCGTGTACACCAGCAGCACCTGCGCCGTATCCGGGTCGAGCAACGTCTGGCAGAACACCTCGATCACACCGAGCTCCGGGTGGAGTAGCCGTTTGCGCTCATCGGTGAGTCGGGCACCGACATCGTGGCGATGCCACAACTCGGCGAAGGACGGACTGATCGGCAGCAGTGCCTCGGCGATCTCCGCGGCGCGTGAGTCCGGTCCTTCGCGGGTTGCCGCCACGCGCAGACGACCGGTGTGTGCGCGAGCGTGATGATCGTGGTCCTCGGCCGGGAAACGGTCTCGGGTCGCCGGATCGGTGAACCACCGATAGGCGATGCTGCGGTCGAGTCCCCGGAACGCCATGTCGTCGCCGACGAGTGCGGCCGCCGGGCCGGTCTGGAACAGCGTCTCCCCGGCGCTGTTGACCACCATTGCCGGGGTGTCGGCGAGGCGGTCGACGATCCGCATCATGCCCGGCCCGATGTGGTCGATCCGTGCGCGCCGGACGGGGCTGTGCTGGCCCGCGAGCTCGAACAGATGATCCCGTTCGTCCAGCGAGAGATGCAGGGCGCGAGCCAGCGCGGCCAGCATCTGTTCGGACGGATGCGGTCCACGCTGCTGTTCGAGGCGGGTGTAGTAGTCGGTCGACATTCCGACCAGCATCGCCACTTCTTCGCGGCGTAGTCCGCGGGTGCGGCGCCGCGCGCCTACGGGCAGACCGACGTCGGCCGGTTGCAGGGCCTCGCGCCTGCGGCGGAGAAACCCGGCGAGTCCCGCCCGATCCATCGCCATCGGTGGCTCCTCTCCTGCGGTCATTCGTCGATCGCATCGTCGACATCCACTGTGGCTTATCGGCAGCCCGTCATCCAGGGATCGGCGATCCCCCGATCGGTGCGTCCTTGTTGTCACCGGCGACTCGGATTGGACTGGATCCCATCGATCGATGCACTGGCATCGATCGGGAACCGACAACGCAGGAGACGAGATATGCGCATCCACGACAACACCATCTTCATCCCGGGCGCCACCTCCGGTATCGGCCTGGCACTGGCGGTTCGGCTGCACCACGAGGGCAACCATGTGATCGTCGGTGGCCGACGCACCGAACTGCTCGCGCAGGTCGCACAGGAGTATCCCGGCATCGACACAGTTCGGATCGACGTGGCGGATGCCGCTGACGTAGATCGCGCCGCAACCGAGGTGCTCGAACGGTTCGGCGGTGTGAACGTGCTGATCACCATGGCGGGTCTGATGCGTGCCGAGAACCTTCGCGACCGCGACTTCCTGCCGACAGCGGTCACCGAAGTGCAGACCAACATCCTCGGCCCGCTGCGCCTGATTGCCGCCTTTATGGAACACCTTGTGGCGCAACCGCAGGCAACCATCATCACGGTGTCGTCGGGGCTGGCGTTCACACCGATGGCCACCACGCCCACCTACAGCGCCACCAAGGCTGCGATCCACTCCTTCACCGACAGCCTGCGCCTGCAACTCGCCGACACCGGTGTGGAGGTGCTCGAACTCGCACCGCCGGCGGTGCAGACCGATCTGATGCCCGGTCAGGCCGACGCCGAGTGGGCGATGCCCCTCGACGACTTCGTCGACGAGGTCATGTCGCTGCTGCCTTCCGCGACGCGCGAGATCCTGGTCGAGAATGTGAAGCCGCTCCGCTTCGCCGAGTCGGCAGGTAACCGCGACGACCTGATGGCGGCCCTGGCACATCAGGCCCACTGAAACACGCTGCAGATCACCGGGAGACATGACTCAACGACCGGCCAGGAAGGTCGGTTGTGGAGCGTCACGCACGGGTGCGGGGCGGGCCTTGCCGAGGCCCCTGCAGGCTAGGGGTGTCGGCAGCGGTAGTCGCGGTAGCGGACGATGCGGTGGGCGCGTGGGGTGCCCGCGCAGCGGGATTCGAGCACTGCAGGTGTCGGTGGGAGGACGGCAGGTGTGGACTCGTTCCAACGCACCCGCCGCACGTCGACTGGGCGTCGTTTCTCGTTGAGTGGGCGTCGTTTCCCGTCGAGTGGGTGCTGTTTTCCGTTGACTGGGTGCTGTTTTGCGTCGAGTGGGCTTTGGTGGCCTGATCTTTCGTTGTCGACTGTGCGTTCGGCGGCGTGGTGGTGTGCGAGTGGGTCGGCCTCGGTGGGGTTATGTGCAGACCCTACGTGGTCGGGGCCGGTGTGTGACGATGCGCGCTCGTCGGGGGTGGGCGCGTCGCAGCGTGCGGTCCAGGGTCGGGTCGATTCGCTACCGTCGCCGGGGTCGTCGGATGTCGGGTCGGGGGTGGTTTCGGCGGTATGTGACTGTGCAGCAGAAGGTTCGACAGTGGTGGTGTCGGGCTCTGCGGGTTCGGCGGAGTCCGTGCTGTCGGCGGTGTGCGTGGCCGTGGTCTCGGGTGTGACCTTGTCGTCGTCGTCGACCGCCACCGACGGGGTCGCGTCGTCGACCGCTACCGGCGGGGTCGTGTCGGCGGTCTGCTTGCGGGTGCGGGCGGTGCAGGTGTCGTAGCCGCATTCGCAGTGCAGGTGGGTGTCGGGGACGCTGTGGATTTCGGCGAGGGCGATGGCGCGTCGGTGTCCGACGCGGCGGGGGTCGCGGCGGCAGACGCGTTCGGCGATGAGGTCGGCGATGCGGTGTTGGAGGTGGATGGCGTGTTCGGCGCTCAGGCAGGCCGACATTTGCATGTGGCCGAAGGCTTCTTTGGCGAAGGTGACGTTCTGGAAGGCTTGGGCGACGTCTTCGCGGGCTTGGGCGTGCGCGTCGGGGTCCAGGCTGATCAGTGCGCTGTCGAGTTCGTCGCGCAGCACGGTGTCGGGGGTGGGCCGGTAGGCCAGTTCCAGGGCGATGTCTTCGAAATCGACGGGCGCCTGCGCTGGGTCCTCGGGTGCGTGGTCCTCGACTGCATCGCCTGTATCCGGGTCGTCGTCGGTGCACGCGTCGTTGTCGGCGCTCGCGTCTGCGTCAACGCTTGCGTCACTGTCGGCGCACGCGTCTGCGTCTGGGGTGGGTTCCTCGATTGGGATGTCGGGTCGGGGACCGAGCGCTTCGTCGAGGATGTCGTTGAGGCGTGGTCGCAGGTTGCCTTTCGGGGCGGTCTGCGAGCTGGTGGCCAGTTCGGTGACGCGGTGGGTGCTGAAGTCGCCGGCGAGGTAGGCCAACCGGATTTTGGGCAGGTCGGCCAGCATGTGTGCCAGCGACGCCCATTCGCCGGCTTTGCCGCGGGTGATGCCCAGTTGCAGGGAGATCTCGCCGATGGCGAATTTGTGGGCTTTGGTGTGGGAGCCGGAGTTGGCGTGTGGGCCTTGTCCGTTCATGCGGTCGTTGTAGGCGCGGTCGCCGATCATGCCGGCACCGAGCACGGTGCGGGCCTCGGATTGGCGGCTCAAGCGCAGCGTGTCGCGCACACCCTCGGCGTAGGCCATCTGTTCGGCGACACCATCGAGCGGCGCCGACAACACGGTGTCATCGGCGTCGTGATCGGTGAAGGAGAACACCAGAAGACCCTTCTTTTGAGACGGCGGCGGCCAACGAATCAGGAACTACCATCAGGCTAACGATGGGGTCCGACAACAACGGTCGAGCAGCATCGGAGGATGCGGCACAGGCGCGGCGTCGACGAACAGATTCAGAGTATCGAGGGGGTACGACAACAACCGATCGACGATCGGCACACTGAGGCAACGCATGAGAGCAGGGTAGGGATTACCCCCGACAAGGTCCCGCTGCGTGGCGTGCGCCGGTCGACCTCCGCGGCTACTTCCGGTTGAATGCCACTGCGGCACGGATCAAGTCGGCAAAAGCGTCATCGTCCACGGAGTCGGACTCTCTGATGTCGACGGCGCGGCGCGTACCGGCAGTCAGGCTGGCGTTGAAGACGCCGGCCGGATCGGGTAGTGAGGCGCCCTGGGCGAAGGTGACCTTGATCTTGTCCTTGTAGGTCTCCAGCGTGCACACCAGCCCGTCCAGCGAGAAGGTCGGCACCCCGCCCGGGTTGGACGGCTTGCGCCACTTGATCTCTTCGGTGATGTCGGGTTCGGCCTGGACGATGAGTGTCCGAATCTGCTGGGCACGCGTGTCACGCCAGTCGGTCGTCATCCGATCACAGTACTCGGCGGGGTGACCCGGTCCTGGCCGTTCGGCCGCAATCCGAGCAGCGACCGCACGCCCGATCGGACGTGCGGTCGCTGAGGGAATCCCTTCACCTACTGACGTCTCCCTTGGTTCCCGGCAGATACTGTTGCACCTTCTGTTTGGCGCCTTCGCGGATGATGCCCCAGGCGTCTTCGTCGCCCTTGACCAGTGCGGTGCTCAGCGACATCGCCTGCTCGAGCGTGGCGTGCGGCGGAATGGGCGGGATATCCGGATCGCACCGCACATCAAGGAGCGTGGGCCGGTCGGCCGACAGTGCGTGGTCCCAGGCGTCCCCGAGTTGGTCGGTCTCGTCGACGTTGATGCCGTGTAGCCCGATGCTGCGCCCGAAAGCTGCGTAGTCCATCTCGGGGAGATCCTGGGAAGCAGCAAATTTGGGCGAACTGGACATGGCACGCTGTTCCCAGGTGACCTGGTTGAGGTCGTTGTTGTGCAACACGACCACGATGAGGCGCGGATCGGCCCACTGCCGCCAATAGCGTGCGACGGTGAGCATCTCGGCCAATCCGTTCATCTGCATCGCACCGTCACCCTCGAAGGCGATTGACGGCCGGTCTGGGTGTGCCCACTTGGCGCCGATCACGTATGGCACGGCGGGGCCCATGGTGGCGAGGGTGCCCGACAGTGAGCCGCGCATCTCGTCGCGAAAAACAATGTGACGGGCGTACCAGTTGGCTGCGCTCCCCGAGTCGGCGGCGATGATGGCATTCGACGGTGCGCGCTCGGAGAACTCGTGGAAGATCCGCATCGGGTTGATCGGGTGCGCATCGGTCATCGCCTGGCGTTGCGCGGTCTTGTGCCAGCGCGCCACATTCGTTTCCACCGACTCGCGCCAGGAGCGGTCCTGCTTGTACTCGAGTTTGGGAATAAGTTGCTGCAGCGTGCGTTTGGCGTCGCCGACGAGGTTGACCTCGTTCGGGTAGCGCATGCCGATCCACTTGCCGGACCGGTCGATCTGCACGCCGCGCGCCTGGTCGAGTTGCGGGAGGAACTGGGTGTAGGGAAAGTTCGACCCGACGGTCAGCAGGGTGTCGCAGTCACGCATCAGGTGATAGCTCGCGGTGGTGCCGAGCAGTCCGATGGAGCCGGTCACCCACGGGAGCGTGTCGGGCAGGACATCGCGGCCCAGCAACGCTTTGGCGCACCCGGCCCCGAGTTTGTCTGCCACCTCGGTCAGTTCGTCGACGCATCCCCGCGCGCCCTGGCCCACCAACATCGCGACCGTCCCGCCCGCATTGAGGACGTCGGCAGCCCGCGCGACCCCAGCCGGATCGGGGTCCGGCGTGGCCTCCTCGATCCCGAGGCTCGACGGCACCTGCTTGAACTCGTGTTGTGGCGGCGAATAGTCGAGTTCGAAGACATCCGACGGGAAGATGAGCGCAGTGGGCGCCCGTTCGGTCATCGCGATCCGGAAGGCCCGGTCGATCAGATTGGGGATCTGCTCGGGCACCGTGCACATCTGCACGTAGTCGCTGCACACGTCCTTGTACAGCGAGAGCATGTCGATCTCCTGCTGATACGAACCACCCATCGCCGACCGCTCGGTCTGCCCGACGATCGCCACGACCGGCACGTGATCGAGTTTCGCGTCGTAGAGACCGTTGAGCAGGTGAATCCCGCCGGGGCCGCTGGTGGCCGCGCACACCCCGACGCGACCGGAGAACTTCGCGAATCCGACTGCTTGGAAAGCGCTCATCTCCTCGTGCCGGGACTGCACGAACTGTGGATCGTCGTCGGCGTCAACCCACGCAGCGAGGAGGCCGTTGATCCCGTCACCGGGATAACCGAAGACCTGCTTGACATCCCACTCACGCAACCTCGACAGAACGACGTCGGCGACCGTGTCACCCATGAAATCTCCTACGCATCTCGTGATTCGTGGTCGCCCTTCGACTACCCGGTCGAGACGGTTTTGACACCTACGGAAATGAGATCCGCGCAGACGTTATCCAGTTCGGGCGGTTCCTATCCGTCGCGCAGCGCGTCTGCCGCCCGCACGAACGCGAGATGCGACAACGCCTGCGGGGTGTTGCCCGCTTGGCGCTGTTCGTCGACGTTGTACTCCTCGGAGAACAGGCCGACGTCGTTGGCGGTGGCCAGCGCGGACTTCATCAGTGCGGTGGCGTCGTCGTGGCGCCCGCTGCGGGCATATTGGGTGACCAGCCAGAAAGTGCAGGCCAGGAAGGGATGCTCGTCGCCGGCCAGGCCGTCCACGCCTGTGCTTGTGCGGTAGCGCAGCACCAGGCCACCACGGAGCAGCGTGCGTTCGATGTGCTCCACGGTCGCCACCATCCGCGGATCATCCGGCGCACAGAAACCGACTTGCGGCAGCAGGAGCAACGAGGCGTCGACCTCGTCGGTACCCGCGTACTGCACGAACCGACCGGAGGCGGGATCGACGCATTCGGTGTCGATCTCGTGACGGAGCCGGTCTCGCAGCTCGCGCCAGTGATCGACCGAACCGTCGAGCCCGTAACGCTCCACCGCGCGGACACCCCGGTCGAACGCGGCCCACTTCATCACCCGGGACTGGGTGAACATCCTTGGCTCACCACGCATCTCCCAGATTCCGTTGTCGAGCCACTCGAGTTTGGCCTCCACCTGTTCGAGCAATGCCTTCTGCAGCGACCACGACAGCGGCGTCTCCGCCAGGCCGGCGGCGCGTGCGTCGTCGAGGCCCACCATCACCTCGCCGATCACATCGCCCTGATACTGATCGACCGCACCGTTGCCGATGCGCACGGGCGCCGAGTTCTCATAGCCGGGCAGCTGCGGCAGCTCGCGTTCGAGCAGATCCCGTTCGCCCGCAATGCCGTACATGATCTGGATGTCCTCGGTGTCGCCGGCGATGGCACGCATCAGCCACATCCGCCAGTGCTCGGCCACGTGCAGGAAGCCGTGATTCACCAGCGCTTCCAACGTCAGCGACGCATCACGCAGCCACACGTAGCGGTAGTCCCAGTTGCGGGCGCCGCCGAACTGCTCGGGAAGCGATGTGGTGGCCGCCGCGACGATCCCGCCAGTATCCAGATTGCTCAAGGCGCGCAGGGTGATCAGCGATCGGATCACCTGGTCGTGATACGGCCCGCTGTGGTCGATCCGACTCGCCCAGGTGGTCCACCAGTCGCGGGTGCGGGCCAGCGCGTCGTCGACAGGCAACGGTCCCGGTTCCTGGCGGTGCGAGTGATACCAGGTCAGCGTGAGATCCACGGTGACGTCGGGCTCCACCGTGAAGAACCCGCGATGAACGTCGCCGTCGGCATGCAGCGGTACACCCCGGACAACGCAGGCGTCCGGACCCGCGATGCCGCGCAGAGCCGGCCCACCGGTGTCGCCGACCTGCGACACCCACGGGATCGATCTCGCGTAGTCGAACCGCATCCGCAACTCGGTTTCGAAATCGACGTATCCCGACAGTCCGACGACCCGGCGGACCAGGTCGACCCGGCCGCCGTCGACCGGCATGAACTCGTGGACCTCGGCGGTGCCGGTGGACGTCACCCACCGCGTGACCAGGATCAGCGTGTCGTCGTCGTAGCGCCGGGTCATCCGGGCGTCGGGATCACGGGCAGCCAATCGCCACTGGCCGTGCTCCACCGAGCCGAGCAGGGCGGCGAAGATCGACGCCGAGTCGAATCGGGGGACGCACAGCCAGTCGATGCTGCCGTCCGCGGAGATCAGCGCGGCAGTCCGGCAATCGCCCACCATTGCGTAATCCTCGATGCGTGCACCCATGATCTCGATTGTCCTCATCGGTGACGATTCGTGCGGCAAGGCGACGAGATCCGCGCGCCCGAATCCGCTGGAGGGTTACCGTCGGGTATGGCGACCACGACGTTGTTCATCTTCGGTGCGATGGGGGACCTGACCTCACGCCTGCTGCTACCGGCCCTCGCCCAACTCCTCGCCCTCGAACCCGACCGCTCGGTGCGGTTGGTGGGAGTGGGCCGGCGCGACGTGTCCGACGACGAGTGGCGAGAACGGGTGTCCGGTGCGTTCGGCGATGACGTGGCACCGGCGGCCCGGCAGGTCGCCGACCGAACCACATTCCTCCAGGCCGATGTCGGCACGTCCGACGGTATGCGGAAAGTTCTCGATCAGGCGGGCGACGGACGTTCGGTGCTGTACTTCGCGGTGCCGCCGTCGGTGGCACAGCAGTCGTGTGACGCCATGGCCGAACTCGACGATCTCCCCGACGGCCTGATGCTCGCCCTGGAGAAACCGTTCGGCACCGATGAAGACAGCGCACGGGATTTCAATGCCAAACTCGCCCGGCTCGTGCCGGAGAACCAGGTGTTCCGCGTCGATCACTTCCTCGGCCAATCCATCCTGCTCGACCTGTTCGGCATCCGATTCGCCAACCGTGTGTTCGAACCGGTGTGGTCGGCCGAGCACATCGAGTCGGTGGTCATCCGCTACGACGAGACCCTCGGACTCGAAGGCCGCGCAGGCTATTACGACAAAGCCGGCGCTCTGACCGACATGATGCAGAGTCACCTGCTGGAACTGCTGGCAGTGGTCGCGATGGACCCGCCGGCGTCGTTGAACGAACGCGATCTGCGAGACGCGACGGGAGCTGCGCTGCGCGCCACCCGTGTCATGGGCGGCGACCCCGTCCGATCATCGCGCCGCGCGCGCTACACCTCGGGTCAGGTCGACGGCAAACACCTTCCGTCCTATGTGGACGAGGATGGCGTCGACCCGACCCGGGCCACCGAGACGTTGGCGGAGGCGACCTTCGAGGTGAACACCGCCCGCTGGGCAGGGGTCCCGTTCACCTTGCGGTCGGGGAAGGCTCTCGAGCCTGCCGTGAAGGAGATCGCCCTGCACTTCCGTCCGGTACGTCACCTGCCGCAGCAGTTCAGCGGGGACGTGGCACCCAATGTGCTCCGCCTGACTTTCGGTCCCGACGCGATGTCGTTGCGGCTCAACGTACATGACGGCACCGACCCGTTCGATCTGGCGGCCACCGAGCTCGGCGCGGATCTGGGCGAGGGCTCCATCCGCGCCTATGCCGAGGTGCTCTCGGGCATCCTCGACGGCGATGCCACTCTCGCCGTCCGGGGCGACGCGGCCGAACAGTGCTGGCGCATCGTCGGTCCCATCATCGACGCCTGGCAGGCCGGTCGCGTACCGCTCGAGGAATACCCCGCCGGTTCGGCGGGGCCGGAGGGATGGCCTTCGGTGTGACCTGAAAGCACCGAACCCCGTCCGGCGCATCGACTGTGCGCACGAACGGGGTTGCGACGAGGCGACGGCGCTACAGCAGGTAGACCGCCACGATGGTGGAGATCACCAGACCCGAGACCACCGGGACGAAGCACTTGCGCGCCAACGTGAGTACCGGCACCCGGGCGAATCCGGCGACCGCCACGAGCGAGGACCACGCCACCAGCGTGCCGCCGCCGGACCAGATGTTGCCCATCTGCCCGATCGCGGCCAGCGTCGCCGGGTCCATGTCGACGCCGGGTGCCAGCGCGCCTGCCAACGCGCCGGTCAGTGGCAGACCCGAGAAACCCGAGCCGTCGAGACCGGCGACGATACCGACCAGCAGGACGCCGAGTCCGGTGAGGATCGGGATGTTCGGCAGGTGTGACTGGGCAGAACTGACCAGGTCGAAGAGGAAGGCCGGGCCGGTCACGTCCTCGGGCAGCCCCAGGATCTGGCTGGAGAAGTCGGAGTTGCCGATGAGGAAGAAGCCTGCGATCGGCAACACGATGCCCATGGCCTTGAACGCGAACACCAGGCCGTCGACCAGGTGATCGGCGGTCGTCTCCAGGAAGTTGCGCGGTTCGTGCGCCGCACAGACGGCAAACAGCATCAGGGCAGCGATCCCGCCGACCATCGCGGCTGCCTCACCGCCTTCGAGCGCGGGGACGACGCCGGCCTTACCGAGGATCAGGAAGACGATGAAGGCCAGGTAGGCCAACGGAACGAGCGCCGCGAACAATTTGGCGGTACGCGTTGCCCGAGGTTCGGCTCCCGGATCGTTCGGCTCCGGGCGGTCGATCACGGCGGTACCCGCCGAACCCGAACCGCTGCCGGCATCTGATCCACTGCCGCTGTTGCCGGTTCCGGCCGCGACCGAGCCGCCGGCCCCCGTACCGGAACGCCCCGCCGACCCGTCGGTCTCGGCGACCTCGAGTTCGGCCTCCACATCGGCGGCCCCGCGGTCGGCCTCGGCTTCCCATTCGCGCAGCAACTCCGCCGACGGTGCGCGCCACGTGCGACGCTGCATCACCCAGGTGATCACCACGGCGACGAACCCCACCACCAGCGACAGGACGAGTGCCTTGTCGGCGACGGCGTCGGTGTCCACACCGGCGGCGGTCGCGGAGATGCCCGGGGCAACCTTCATCACATAGTCCGACGACAGTGCCATCCCCTGTCCGGCGATTGCCACCACCATGCCGACCGAGATCGGTGACAGACCCGCCCGAATCGCGACCGGAATCAACACCGCGCCCACCAGGGGCACCGCGGGCGTCGGCCAGAAGAACAGCGAGATGAGGTAGGTGACCACCAGAAGAACGATGAAACTTGCTGTGGCACCACGCATCACGTGCCGGAACGGGGCGATCATCAGTCGATCGGCGCCCATCTGGCGCAGTGCGCCGAGCATCGCGGTCACCATCGCGATGATGAGGAAGATGTTGAACAGTTCCTTGGCCGCGACAAGGCTCGCGTTGAAGATCGACGCGATCGCGGTGACGATGCTGTTGGAGAAGGCGAAAGCGGTGAGGAACGTGGCGATCACGGCAGGGACGACGATGTTCTTGCGCATCACCATCGTCGCGATGATGACGAGTATGCCGGCCAGGTAAATCCAGTGGGCGGCGGTGAGATTGATGGGCTGCACGTTGAATCCTTAGCGGGAGATGAACGAAAGGGGCTGTGCTGGTGAAGACCCTCCTCCCGCCGTCATCGGCGGCCAATCGATACGATGCACACCTCCGGTCGGTGTTCGCTGTGCACGATGCCGTCGAACGACAGTCTCACGATCGGTTGTGTCACGCCGGTAAATCGTCGGATACCTCAGTGTTTCGTCACGTCCGCAGATCCTGGTGATGCTGACCAGTCGGCTGTGCAGGTTGTCCTCATCGGACGTGGCATCGTGTGCACTCTGACATGCGCACGAGGTGCCGACCGCTCCATTCGGATGGAAAAATTCTCGGTACCCACGGCGGTTGGTCGCGGGCGGATCGCGATGACCGGTAGGAGTGCACATGGTGGAGCGCCGTGACGACGAGCGGGCGCGCGGAGACGATGCAGGTACCCCGCTGGCCCTTGCCGCGTTGCTCACCGGCACGCTCGTCGGCACGGTCAGCAACAACGTCGTCAACGTCCCGCTCACCGACATCCTCGACGACTTCGACGCACCGTTGGGACGCGGAGTGTTTGTCGTTGTCGGGTTCCTGCTGACCTTCGCCGCCACCATGCCGCTGGCCGGCTACATCGCCGATCGATACGGCCGACGACGCGTGTACTGCGCGGCCCTGGTGGGCACGGCGGTGTGTTCGGCCGGCGCAGCCACCGCGCCGACGCTGGAGGTGCTGATCGCCTGGCGCGCACTCGGGGGGCTCGCAGTGGCGGTGTTCGCGCCGGCGGTGATGGGACTGATCGCCTGGCTCTTCGGCCCCCGACGACGAGCGCGGGCGGTGGGGGCGTGGGCCAGTGTGAACGGCATCGGCCAGGCCGTGGGGCCATCGCTGGGTGGGCTGATGGCCGACGCCTGGGGGTGGCGCTGGGTGTTCGTCCCGCTGATCCCGTGCGCGTTGATCGGACTGATACTGACGCTACGCAGCGTGCCCCGATATCCGGCGCGGGTGATGCGGTTGGACAAGTTCGGCGCCGCCACCTTGACCCTCGGTTCGGCGTTGCTGATCCTGGCGGTCACGTTGGTGGGGTCCGGCGGTGTGCCGCTGTGGATCTCCGGTGTGTTGGCCGTAGCCGCGGTGGTGCTGCTGACGGTGTGCGTGGTGCATTGTCGCCGCGTGCCCGTGCCCTTCCTCGATGTCGGCGACATCGTCGAACCGCGGTTCGTCCGGAGCGCGCTGGCCGCCTTCGCGCAGATGTTCGCACTGGGCGCGACACTGCTGGTCATCCCGCTCTATGTGGTGGGTGATGGCGGCAGCACCAGTTTCGCTGGGGCGCTGCTGTTCGCGTTGCCGGCGACCATGGCGATCCTCGCACCCATCGTCGGCGGGATCTCCGACCGCGTCGGCGCGCGCCGGGTGTTGCGTACCGGCCTGGTGGTGCTCTGCGCGTCGCAGGTCGCGCTGGGTGCGGTCACCCTCGCCGGCGCTGAATTCGTTTGGCTGGTCGTTGTTCTCGTGGTGAGCGGGGTCGGGATCGCGTTGGTGCAGACGCCTGCGGCCGCAGGTTCGACACGCTCGGCCGCCGGGGCACGCGGCACCGGGCTGGGCCTGTTCAATCTGATGCGATTCGGCGGGTCCGCGCTCGGTGCGGCGTGGGTGGCCGTCGCCTTGGCCCACGGTGGTTACGCCGTCCTGTTCGCGGTCACCGCCGCGATCGCCGCCGGTGGCTTCGCCGCCTCGTTCTTCGGTCGCACCCCCACCCCGGATGCGCCCGCCCCGGACGATCACCTCGAGCCGGCGGCCCGCTGACCGCAGGAACGGTCGCGGTCAGCTAGACGAAGTTGACCTCTCGGGCCACCGAGACGCCGAGATTGTCGAGCAGTTCGAGCCGAACGGCCAGCCACACGGTGAACTGATTCTCCGGCTCCCGGATGTCGAGTCCGATGGTCCGGGATATCCGGTCGAGCTTGGACAGCATGGTGTTGCGGTGCATGTTCAGCACGCGCGCAGCGGCATTCACGTTGCCACCCTGCTCCAGGTAGGCGAGCAGCGTGGCATGCAGTTCCGTGCCGAGCCGGATGGGGCCGAGCACGTCGGCCACGAGTTGGCGGCTCCGGTCGGTGTCGGCGATCTGCTCGAGCACGCCGTAGGACCGCAGATCGCGATACGCGACCGCACCCTGCAGGTGCATCCGCGAGGCGATTCCCAGGGCCACACGGGCCTCGCGATAACTGTCGCGGATCTGCGATGCGCCCACGGCGACGGCGCCGTAGGCGACCGGGGATCGCACGTCGTGACCGCGGGTGGTCAGTTCCTCGGCCATGGCCTGGGCGTAATCGGCCACCTCGATGTCCACCTCTGACGGTGCCGTGGACCGGACGGTCCGCACCACCACGAGCACGTCGCCGAGCACGGTCACATATGACCGCACGTCGCGGTGGGGCAGCAGGCTGGCCGCAAACCGCGCCAGACGCAGCAACCGGCTGCTGCCGCGGGGATTTTCGTCGGAGTCCGGTGCGCGACTGTCGTCGCGGGTGATGAACACCGCGAACGTCGCGTCCAGGTCGATGTCGTGATAGCCGGCGCGCGTGCGCATCTCGAGGTCGGACGCGAACCCGCCGTGCACCAGCGCCTGCACGAAATCGCCCCGCGCACGTTCCTCGGCTTCCTCGACGCTGCGTTGACGCAACATCTCCGAGCCGATGATCGCGGTGGCCTGCTCGGCCGCCACGGCGTGCTGAGCGAGGTCATGTTCCCCGGGGCGTTCGCCACGGCGCAGGATCGCCACCCACCCCTCGAAGTACTTGCCGAGCAGGATCGGACTGGCCGTACATGTCCACCGCACACCGTCGGCCGTGAGGTCGGCAACGACAGCGGTGTGGTGGTTGTCGGGAGCGTCTCCACGCTCGAGGAGTGTCGTGCGTACCGCGGCGAGCACCGCCTCGGCGCAGTCTGCCGGGATGGCGTGGTCGGCGACGGGTTGGCAGTGCGAGTCGAGGGCGACGGCGGGGGAATGCGACAACGCCGACACCTCCCGTAGCAGTAGTGGCATCCCGGCGCCGCGATGCAGCATGCCCGCCAGCGACTGATGCACATGTGTCGCATAGCGCATCACGTGCACCTCCTGGGTGAGGGCACGTTCGGCGAGCAGTCGATTCAGCGGCCCGAAGCCGATGGGAAATCCCATCTCCACCACGACGAGGCCGGTGGGAAACGAGTCGGCGGTCATCGTGGACGGCAGCGGCCCGTCGACGATGACCGCCGGGGCACCGCGCGCCAGCAGCGAGCCGAGACTGGACGGCTTGGCGGCCAGCGACTCCGGCCGGGTGTAGACGACGGTGGCGGTGAGGTCGTCGTAACGACTCATGACCTCGGTGAACGGCAATGC
This sequence comes from Gordonia sp. Z-3, assembly GCF_036233855.1. Classification (NCBI taxonomy): domain Bacteria; kingdom Bacillati; phylum Actinomycetota; class Actinomycetes; order Mycobacteriales; family Gordoniaceae; genus Gordonia; species Gordonia sp. Z-3. Next base: position 73,585 of record NZ_JAZARS010000015.1, on the reverse strand, counting down.
CCAGGTCACCGGGGTGTCGGTGACGGCATCACCCGCCATGAGGCGTGCGCCCTCCATCAACGGTTCGTCGAGGAGGCCGGCGAGAGTCAATCGGGGATGCGGTTCCATCGGCCTGCTTCCTGTCGGGCCTGCGTTCAGCGCTCGTCCTATTGTGGATTACCAGGGCACTTCGCACCGCTCTATGTGCAGATTGACCTATTTGGTGGCGACCGCCAGGTCAGTGTGACCCTCACGTTTCGTGGCTCGGTCCGGTTACATGTCGAGTACGCCATTCCGGCGGCAATCTTCCCGAGAAGTCTCACAGGAAAGACGACAGCCATGCATCGAATCTTGCGGATCACCCTCGACGACGCGCTCCCGGTCCTCGCGGCCGGCCGGGCCAAAGCCGAGGAGATCGGCGTCCGACAGACCCTCTGTGTGTGCGACGACGGCGGCAATGTGATCGCGTTGCACCGACTGCCGGGCGCACGGCTCACCGGGGTCGACATCTCCATCGCCAAGGCCTTCACCGCCGCCGGACACGAGCGAGCGACCCACCTGTTCAACGAACCACCCAACGGTCCGGTGCTGCCCGGAAACGAAGCCTTCGGCATCAGCCACATGCTGCCCGGCAAGTTCGCCACCTTCGTCGGTGGGTTCCCACTGGTGGTCGACGGCCAGATCGTCGGCGGCGTCGGTATCAGCGGCGGAAACGGTGAACAGGACAAGGCTGTTGGTGCTGCGATGCTCGCCGAATTCGACGCCGTCGTGGCTGCGGCAGCGCACTGACCGTGCACTCTGGCCACCTTCGGGCTCATCGTCGGGTCATTGTGACCGTGGAGCGCTCGCGCCGACGTACCTAGCCTGAAGTTGGTCGAAACAGCCTGGTTCATATCGGTTTTCGACAGTCCTACTCGCAGCGTTGCGAGATCTCGGCCGATCCCCGGCCATCAGTCCATGAAGGGAACACCCATGTCGACTCTGCTCGGGCGCGATGAGTTCCGCGCCGCTCTCGAAGACGCCATCAAGGGCCGCGAGGCGAAGAACGCCTCGTTCAGCAAGGCCTGGGCCGAGGGCAAACTCGAGAAGAAGCATTTCGCCCGTTGGGCGGAGAACCACTTCCACTACGTCGGTCCGTTTGCCGACTACCTCGCCAACATCTATGCCAACACCCCCGACGAGTTCACCGATGCCAAGGATTTCACCTTGCAGAACATGTACGAGGAGGAACTCGCCGACATCCGGCATACCGACCTGCTCATCAAGTTCGGTGAGGCCTGTGGCACCACCAAGGAGCGGATCGAGAACCCCGACAACATGAATGCGATCACCCGCGGTCTGCAGTCGTGGTGCTACGCGGTGTCGCAGCGCGAACACTTCGTGGTCGCCACCGCCGCGCTGGTGGTGGGACTGGAGTCGCAGGTGCCCAGCATCTACAAGAAGCAGATCGTCCCGCTGCGTGAGGTGTACGGCTTCACCGAGGACGAGATCGAGTTCTTCGATCTGCACATCACCTCCGATGTGGTGCACGGCGAGCGTGGCTACCAGATCGTGCTCGACTGCGCCGATACGCCTGCGCTGCAGCAGCGTTGCCTGAAGCTGGTGCAGTGGGGTGCGGAGATGCGGTTCTCCTACACCAAGGGTCTCTACGACACCTACGTCGCCGACGACCTGGCGCTGGCCGCAGTGTGACCCGATCATCCGTGGGAGACGTCGCCTGCGGTGTCTCCCACGGGTACGGCGATTTGACGAAAGTGAGTGACATGGCCAGCGAACCCATTGCGCCGTCCGGTGGCGACACGTGGCGGCCGGCGGCCACCATCAAGGAACTGGGTCGGCGACGCAAACTCCGCGTCGAGATCGACGACACCGCGATCGCCCTCTTCGCTGCCGGCGATCGCATCTACGCCTTCGCCGATCTGTGTGTGCACCAGGACCGTTCGCTGGTCAAGGGCACCATCCTGCACGGCCGGGTGATCTGTCCCGGCCACCAATGGCAATTCGACCTGGAGACCGGTTACGAAGCCGACCAGGATCTCTGCCAACCAACCTACGACGTACGTCTCGACGGCGACACCATCTATGTGAACCTGGCTGCGCGCGCTGCGGCCGCCGGCGACCAGAGGAAGATCTCATGACGATTCAGAGTGTGACCGTCGTCGGCGGCGGACAGGTGGCCGCGGTTCTCGCCCGCACCCTGCGCCGACGCGGGTTCGACGGTTCGATCACCATTCTCGGTGACGAGCGACATCTGCCGTATCAGCGACCGCCGCTGTCCAAGGAGTTCCTCACCGGCGACGGCGCACTCGAACCGCTGGCACTGCTGGCGCCGAAGTGGCTGGCGAACAACGACATCGACATCCGCACCAGCGCACGGGTCACGAGTCTCGACGCCGGCGGGCGGACGCTGACTCTCGCCGATGGTTCGTCGATGAGTGCCGATGCCATCGTGCTGGCCACCGGTGGCCGACCCCGGCGGCTCGCCGGGATCGCCGACTCGCCACACATCCATCATCTGCGCACCGTCGACGACGCGGAGCGCCTGCGTACAACACTGGGGGCCGGCAGTCGGATCGCGGTTGTCGGAGGTGGCTTCATCGGCCTCGAGATCGCGGCCACCGCCACCGGTCTCGGAGCACAGGTGACCGTTGTCGAACAGGAGCAGACCATCCTGGAGCGACGCCTCGGCCCGCAGATGGCGCGCTACTGTGCCGGACTCCACCGCAGCAACGGTGTGCGATTCCACTGTGGCGTGGGTGTCTCCGACGTCGATGCCGGAGCGGACGGGGTGCGCCTGACGTTGACCGACGGCACCGTGCTCGACGTCGACGACGTGATCGTCGGTGTTGGGATCGAACCGAATGTCGAACTCGCCGCCGAGGCGGGCCTGGCCGTGGGCAACGGCATCCTGGTCGACGCGGTCGGCCGCACCGATGCGCCGGGTGTCTATGCGGCCGGCGATGTGGCGGCCCGCTTCTCCGATGCCGCCGGCCGGCACGTGCGAGTCGAACATTTCGACAACGCCAACCGGCAGGCCGCCGCGGTGGCCCGAGCCATCCTGGGCGACCCGGTTGTCGAGGACGGACCGCACTGGTTGTGGTCGGATCAGTACGACCGCAACCTGCAGTTCGCCGGCAACACCGCCACCGCCGACGACGTGGTGGTGCGCGGCGACATGGCCGACCACGAGTTCACCGCGTTCTACCTCACCGGCGGGCAACTCAGTGGCGCGTTCGCCGTCGACCGCGGTGAGGACATCATGGCCGCGCGGGAACTCATCGGCCGCAGCGTCGATGCCACCGCGCTGACCGACGAGGACGTCGAGCTCTGGGAACTGGGCGAGGAGATGGTGAGCTGACATGACGAACATCGAGATCACGACCGGATCGAATCTGGTTGACGGCCAATGGGTGCCGTCTGCTTCGGGCCACACGTTCCGCAGCGTCGACCCCGCCCACCCGACGGAAGTGCTGGGCGTCTTTCCGGACTCGACCGCACAGGACGTGGCGGCCGCGGTCGACGCCCTGGAGAAGGCCGCACCCGAGTGGGCCGGGACGCCGCCGGAACGACGCGCCCGCATCCTCGAACGCGCTGCGGATGCCCTCGAGGCCCGAGCCGACCAGTTGATCACCGAACTGATTCGTGAGGAAGGCAAATCGCGGGCCGAAGCGACCACCGAGGTCGGCCGAACACCGATGAACATGCGCTTCTACGCCGCCGAGGCGTTGCGATCGGGTGGCGCGACTTATCCCGCGGCGGGACAGACGATGGTGTACACCGTGCGTGAACCCGTCGGCATCGTCGGCGCCATCACTCCGTGGAACTTTCCGCTCAACATCCCGTCCCGCAAGCTGGGGCCGGCACTCGCGGCCGGAAATGTGGTGCTGTTCAAGCCATCCGAGGTCACCCCGCTGATGGGGCAGCGGCTGGTGGAGGCGCTGATCGCCGGCGGATTGCCGCCGACGGCGATCGCGCTGATCCAGGGTGGCGGTGGCGCCGGAGCGGCCGTCGCCACCGACGACCGGGTGACCGCGGTGACCTTCACCGGCTCCACGGACGTGGGCGCGGCGATTCATGCCGGCGTCGGACCGCAACGCCGGGTACAGCTGGAGATGGGTGGCAAGAACCCGACCGTGGTGCTCGGCGACGCCGACCTCGACTTCGCCGCAACCGCCATCGTGAAGGGTGCCTTCGGCCTGTCCGGGCAGGCGTGCACCGGAACGAGCCGGGTGGTGGTGGTCGACGAGATCCACGACGCCCTGGTGGAAGCGGTGGTGGCGAAGGCCTCGGCGCTACGCCTCGGACCCGGCATCGACGACGACGTCACGATGGGTCCACTGGCCAGTGCGGCGCAGCTGGCCAAATACCGCGAGTACGTGTCGATCGGTGTCGCCGAAGGCGCACTGCGACACGATGTCGACGTCCCGGTCCCGGAGTCCGACGGCTACTTCGCCGCCCCCGTGGTGTTCACCGACACGACCCCGGACATGCGGATCGTGCGCGAGGAGATCTTCGGGCCCGTCCTCGCCTTCCAGCGGGCGCGGGACGTCGACGACGCCCTGCGCATCGCCAACGACACCCGCTTCGGCATGAGTGCCGCGGTCATCACTGCCGACCTCGGCCGGGCGATGGCGTTCGCCGCGGCGTCGAAAACCGGACTGGTCAAGGTGAACCAACCGACCACCGGGATGGCGATGAACGCCCCGTTCGGCGGCTACAAGGCGTCGAGCACGCAGACCTTCAAAGAGCAGGCCGGATCTTCGATGATGCAGTTCTATCAGGCCGAGAAGACCATCTACCTGACCCCGGCCGGCTGACGCCGACGGCACGACACGGAGTATCACCATGGATTTCAGAAGAGTCGCCCGATCGGGTCAGGTGCCCGAGGGAATCGTCCGCCGGTTCTACGCCGACGACTACGAGTTCGCCATCTCACGCCTCGACGGCACGGCGTATGCCACCTCGAACTACTGCTCGCATCTGGATTGCCTGCTCTCGTCGGGCAAACTGGTGCAGGACGGCATCGGGTGCTCCTGCCACGGCAGTGCTTTCGATCTGGCGACGGGTGAGCCGATCTGCCCGCCGGCGACCGAGCCCATCAAGACCTACCCGTGCGAGGAACGCGACGGCGAGATCTTTGTCGGTATCGACCCCGCCGAACCGCCGGAGGGACCGCGACGTCGCAAGGCCCGGCAGGCATGATCGCCGGGCAGGGCAGACCGCCGACCATCGCGACGCGCGGCATGGTGGCCACCAGCCATCCGCTCGCCAGCGCGGCCGGGTTGGAGGTGCTGGCCTCGGGCGGTAATGCCGTCGACGCGGCCCTCGCCGCGGCGGCGACCACCTGGCTGACCCTGCCGGGGCAATGCGGCATCGGTGGTGACGCGTTCGCCGTGGTGCGCGAACCCGACGGCCGGGTGTGGACGGTCAACGGCAGCGGCTACGGACCCGACGGCGGCACTCCGGAGTTCTATCGCGCGCAGGGTCTCGAGGCCATCCCGCTCGACGGTGCGCTGGCTGTGGCCGTGCCGGGTGCGCCGGCTGCCCTGGCCGCCCTGCATGCGGGTGGGGCGTCGCGGCCGCTGTCGGAGTTGTGGGCGGGGCCGGCTCGGATGGCCGAGCGGGGCATCCCGTGTTCGGCGAAGACCCGCGATGATGTCGCCGACGCGATCGACGCCATCGGTGCCGATCCGCTGACCCGTGCGGTGTTCACCGACGACGGGCGGGTACCGATCGTCGGGCAGCGGCGTCCGCAACCCGAGTTGGCCCAGACGATCCGCATGCTGGCCGACGATCCCCACGCGATGTACACCGGTGAGCTGGCGCAGCGCTGCGTCGACGCCCTGGTCGCTGCGGGCGCCCCATTTTCCGGCGACGAGTGGTGCGCCGGTGGGGATGTCGAGCCCGAGGACGCGATCACCCTGCGGTACGCCGGAACCGTCATTCATCAGACGCCGTCGCCGTCGGCGGGGTGGATGGTGTTGCACCAGGCCGCGTTGCTCGGCGACGACCTCGGTATGGTGCCGTGGCTCAGTGTCGAGGCGGTCGACCGGATGGTGCATGCCGCGCGGGTCGCATTCGAAGACCGATTCGCTCTGTGCGGCAGTGACAACGGCGGTATCGCGCAGATCCTCGACCCCGCCCGGCTGGCCGAGCAACGGATGCAGCTCGCCGACGACCCGGTCACCGAGCGCGAGTTCGCAGTGACCGGCGGCGACACCACCTCACTGGTCGTGGTGGACGACGAGGGACGATCGGTGAGCTTCATCCACTCACTTGCGTTCACCTTCGGGGCGAAATTCAGTGTGCCCGGCACGGGTATCGTCCTGAACAACCGGCTCGGTCGAGGGGCCTATCTCATCGACGGACACCCCAACGAAGTGGCCCCGCGGCGCAAACCGCTGCACACGCTCAACGCCTGGGTGGCCACCGACGACGACGGCGGCCTGGTGTCGGTGGGCAACACCCCCGGCGGCGACGGGCAGGTGCAGTGGAATATGCAGGTGCTCTCGCATCTGCTCGACCACGGTCTCGACCCGCAGGAAGCGGTGGCGGCGCCGCGGTTCACGGTCTTCCCCGGCTCGGATGCGGACGTCGTCGGGGCGCAGCCGCGGCTGCGTGTCGAGGACACGATGCCCGAGGGCACGCGCGCGGCGCTGGCCGAGCGCGGCCACGACGTACGGGTGCATCCGGCCGGCGCCATCGGCGGCAGTGCCCAGGTGATCACGGTCGACCCCGGCGGGTTCCTGCTCGGCGGCAGCGACCCTCGACAGGAAGGTGTGGCACTTGGTCTCGAATGAGACTGTCGCGGTACCGGTTCCACGCGGAAACTACATCCCGGCGACCCGCACGGGAAACACGATCCGCACCGCCGGGATGACCCCGCGCCGCTCTGGTGAACTCGTCGTGGTGGGCCGCGTCGGTGACCGGGTGGACCTGGACCGGGCACGGGACGCGGCCGCGCTCGCGGTCACCAATGCGCTCGCCGCGGCGAGCACCATGCTCGAGCCACACGAACACCTCCGTTGCGCGGAGATGACCGTCTACATCGCCTGTGCCGCAGACTTCACCCGCCTGTCGGCCGTCGCCGACGGGGCCTCCGACGTGCTGGCCGCGCATCCAGATCGGCCAGGCCTCCCGGCACGCAGCGCCGTCGGGGTGTACGCCTTGCCCGACGCTGCTCCGGTCGAGGTCGCACTGATCGCCGAGGCGGTCACCCGATGACGACCACCGTGAGCGCGACCGAGCCGGTGAGGCGCCGCGACGACGCGTCGCTGCACCTGGGGCTGATGGTGGCGCTGACCTTTGTCACCGGCATCGTCGACGCCGGCGGTTACCTCGGGCTCGACAAGGTGTTCGTCGGCAACATGACCGGCAACGTCGTGATTCTTGGCATGGGTGCCGCCGGTGCCGACGGCCTGCCCGTATTGGGGCCCGTCCTGGCCCTGGTCGCGTTCGTCGTCGGTGCCGGCCTGGGCGGACTCGTGTTGCGCGGGCATGGGAGCGGATGGAGCACTCGGGTCACCGTGATGCTGTTGGCGTCGTATGCGATGGTCGCGGCCAGTGCGGGTGTCGTCGGTGTCGTAACGCTGACGGAGACAACGCAGATCACCGCGGCGGTGTTGACCGCGGCCGCGATGGGTGTGCAGGCCGCGGTGGCGCGCAAGGTGGGGGTGGCCGAGATGACCACCGTCGTCGTCACATCGACGATCACCGTGTGGGCCATCGAATTCTGGTCGCGACCGGGCTGGCGCACGTTGGCGAACCGGCGTCTGCTGGCGATCGGCGCCATCTTTCTCGGTGCTCTGGTCGGGGCGTTCCTGCTGACGATCGGGCCACTGTGGCCGGTCTTCGTCGTCGCCGCCGCTGTGGGGGTGAGCGCCACCGTCGTTGGGCATGTCCGATCGCAGCACTGATCGGTCAGGAATCGAGAAGCCGAGGTGCCCTCGGGCGGCCTAGCGTCATCGCCTATGACATCCATCGACGCACTCACCCTCGACGTTCCCGACACTGCAGCCGCGAAGGCGTTCTACGACAACGCCTTCGGCATCGTCGACCGCCTCCGGTTCCGCACCTCCGACAGTCCTTCCAGCGGCTTCCGCGGCTATGTGCTGTCGCTGGTGGTGCCCGATCCTGCCGTGGTCGACTCCCTCATCGGCCCCGCGATCGACGCCGGAGCCACCGTGATCAAGCCAGCCAAGAAGTCGTTCTGGGGCTACGGCGGTGTGGTGGCCGCACCCGACGGGGCGTTGTGGAAAGTCGCCTCCTCGAGCAAGAAGGAGACCGGCGCGCCCGCGCGACAGATCGACGACATCGTGCTGCTCATCGGTGCCGCCGACGTCGCTGCGAGCAAGAAGTTCTATGTCGACCACGGGCTGACCGTTGCGAAGAGTTTCGGCCGCAAGTATGTCGAGTTCGCCGGCGGCGCCGACGCCATCACCCTCGCCCTCTACGGGCGCAAGGCAGCCGCCAAGGACGCCGGTGTCGATCCCGCCGGTAGTGGCGCCCACCGTCTCCAGATCACCAGTGATGCAGGCGCGTTCACCGATCCCGATGGTTTCGTCTGGCAGGTGCATGCCGACGTCGCGGGCTGACATTCGCCCATCCCCGATCGTCGACCTTCTGTTGGTGCGGGCCGTCGGCGTAACCTGGGAGCGAACAGCCCAGGAGCAGCACATGGCACTTCCCGATCTCTATCGCCGCTGGATCGACCAATTGTGGAACGGCCCGTCCGACGCCGACGACCTCGCCGAGATCGCCCACGGCCTGGTGTCGGCGGGCTTCGTCGGGCACTGGCCGGGCCACGATGTACACGGCCCGACCGAACTCGCCGCGGTCGTCGCCGAGTCCAAGGAGATGTTCACCGCGATCGAGTTCACCATCGAGGTGCCCCCGGTGACCGACGGCGTGTACGTCGCCGCCCGGTGGATCGGGGCGGGGATGCGCGACGGTCAGCGACACCGCTTCCTGGGCAACGACATCCTGCGTGCACGTGACGGCCGGTTCGTCGAGTACTGGGTGGCGACGGTGCAGGCATAGCCCGGGTATGGCCGCAACTGGGTCGGTCGTCCCGATTCTCGCGAAAACGCCTCGCGTCTGGAGTGGCACCACTACGGTGCGGCTACAGGGGGAAACATCTGACCCAGGAGTCTCGATGCGTCGCAATGTCCTCGTCCGTAACGTCCTCGTGCGCAGTGCACTCGCGGTGGTGGCCGTGTTCACCCTGGCCTTCTCGGCCACCGCCGTCGCCCACGCTCAACCACTCCGACCAGGCACGACGCCAGTGGTGGGCCTCGCCGACGGCGTCGGCTACTCCATTGATGTGAGCGGTCGAACCATCAGCTACACGGTCACCGACGTCCCGCGCATCAGCCGACTGGCTCCGGGCTTCTGCACCTCGGCGGTGATCGACGCGGTCAAGGCGGCGCCGATCATCGGTCCCGACATCATCGCCCTGGTGCAGGGGCAATCGGTGAACGTGGTCGCCCTCCTGGCGGCGCTGCGCGATGCCGACGCGATCACCGCCACCCACCTGGGGCGGTTCGCCAATGGTGACGGCGTCGTCACCGGCACCTTCGAGGACATCCCCGACGGACTGTATGCCGTGATGAGCGTCTGCAACCTGGACCCGGACCTCTACGGTCTGACCGGTGCATTCGTGCTGGGTGACGGCCTGGATTACGGGTCATCGGCCTAGTGCTCCGCGTCGGTGACACCCACTCCTACCGGGATGTCGCGACGTAGACTCGCCGACGTGGGCAGATCATGACCGCGTCCGAGCCCGTCCGGGCGACACTCTCCGGTGTCGCTGCGTCATCTCCAGAGGGCCGATGGCTGATCGGGGCAGCCGTGCTCGGTTCGGGTGTCGCATTCCTGGACAGCACCGTGGTCAATGTGGCGCTACCCGCCGTCGCCCGTGACCTCGACACCGGGCTCACCGGACAGCAGTGGGTGCTCGACGGCTACCTGCTGACACTGAGCGCGTTGCTGCTGGCGGGTGGTGTGGCCGGTGATCGATACGGTCGTCGCCGCGTCTTCGTGCTCGGGCTCGGTGTTTTCGCGATCGCATCGATGGCCTGTGGCCTGGCCCCCACCGAAGGGGTGCTGATCGCCGCCCGCATCCTGCAGGGCCTCGGCGCGGCTGCGGTGGTGCCGGGCAGCCTCGCCCTGATCGACGCCGAGATCTCCGAGTCCGATCGCGGTCGCGCCATCGGACTGTGGGCGGGGATGTCCGGTGCGACAAGCGCGCTGGGTCCGTTCGTAGGTGGATGGCTGGTGGATACCGCATCTTGGCGGTGGGTGTTCTTCCTCAGCGTTCCGCTCGCTCTCGGCGCGATGGCGATCGCGCTGCGACATGTCGCCGAGTCGCGCGACGCGCGGATGGTCGGTCGCCTCGACATCGGTGGGGCAGTGGCGGTGACGCTGGGTTTGTCCGGCGTGATCTATGCCCTGATCGAAGGCCCGACGCGTGGGTGGGGGCCGCTCATCATCGGCTCGGCAGTCCTCGGCGCAGCCGCGCTGATCGCCTTCGTTGCCATCGAACAGCGTGCGCAGTCGCCGTTGCTGCCACTGGGACTGTTTCGATCCTGGCAGTTCGCCGGTGCCAACCTCACCACCCTCATGGTCTACGCAGCGCTCGGGGGTGCGCTGTTCCTGCTGGCGTTGCAGCTGCAGCAGAGCCTGGGCTATTCGGCGCTCGAGGCCGGCGTGGCGACGGTTCCGGCCACGGTCATAATGCTGTTCGGTTCGCCGTGGTCGGGCAAGTTGGCCCAGGTCACCGGTCCGCGGCTGCCGATGACGGTGGGACCGTGCATCGCCGCGGTCGGGTTGGCGTTGATGGCGCGCATCGTCCCCGGAGCCGGCTATGTGAGTGCGGTGTTGCCCGCGGTGATCTTGTTCGGGCTCGGCATGACGGTGACCGTCGCGCCGCTGACCGCGGTGGCGCTCGGTGCGGTGGAGCCCGGCCGGGCCGGCACCGCGTCCGGTGTCAACAACGCCGTGGCGCGGGTCGCCGGTTTGCTGGCCGTGGCCGTGCTCCCGGTGGTCGCCGGGCTCGATGCCGGCCCGGGCGCGCCGCTCGGCCCGGGCTTTTCGACCGCGATGTTGATCGCTGCCGGGTGCTGCGCACTGGGCGGCCTGATCGCGGCCATCAGTATCCGCACCGCAGCCGGGTTCACCCCGCACGTGCAACCCGCGGTCAACCACGGTTGCCAGCAACCCGAATCTCACCGCAGCTCGGTTCGATGACCATGCGCACGGCGCAGACTCCGGTCAGAGGACGGCCAGCTCGGCGAGATGTCGTAGCGAGTTGGCCAGATGGTCCGGCCCGAACGGCGGGAACTGCAGGTACTCCCGGATCCGGTCGGGCACCGCCGACCAGTCGTAGGTGAGTGTCACCGCGGTGCGGCGCGGCCCGATGACGGCGAGATCGTAGCGCCAGATCCAGCCGCCGAACTCCAGCGTGCCGTCACTGTTCTCGGTGCCGGGAGTCCACGCGATGGTGCGCGGCGGGTCGAACTCCCGCAGCTGATTGGCCACCTGGTAGGCGCCGTCGGGGATCTCAATGCGGGAACGCAAGTGCGCTCCCGGGTATCGGAGGGCCTTGTCCCGTTGAATCGATGTATGTCAATATTGACGGGTGTCGAATAAGAACTTGCTTCTCTTGCCAGGCCGCGGCCTGAGTGGTGACGAGACCGGAGCGGTTACCCCGCTGCTGAAGGCGCTCGCGGATCCGGTTCGGCTGCGGTTGCTGTCGGAGGTCGCCGCGCATCCGGGAGGTGAGGCGTGCGTGTGCGACATCTCCGGGCCGTTCGAGCTGTCGCAGCCGACGATCTCGCATCATCTCAAGGTGCTGCGTCAGGCGGGTCTGGTGACGAGCGAACGCCGCGCGACCTGGGTGTACTACCGTGTGAACACCGAAGCACTGCAACAACTGTCGGTCCTGCTGGGCGATCTCGCCATGGTTGTGGGGGAAACTCGTTCGTGCGAGGCCGACCAGTGACCACCACCGACACCGCGGTCGCGGCGAAGTTGTCGATGCTCGACCGGTTCCTGCCGGTGTGGATCGGCGCAGCAATGGTCGCGGGCCTGATGCTGGGCCGCACCGTTCCCGGCCTGGGTGACGCCCTGGCGGCCGTGGAGATCGACGGCATCTCGCTGCCAATCGCTCTCGGACTGCTGATCATGATGTATCCGGTGCTGGCCAAGGTGCGCTACGACCGACTCGACTCGGTCACTGACGATCGTCGCCTGCTCCTGGGATCGCTCCTGCTGAACTGGATCGTCGGACCCGCGTTGATGTTCGCGCTGGCCTGGCTTCTGCTCCCGGACCTACCGGAATACCGGACCGGACTGATCATCGTCGGTCTGGCGCGCTGTATCGCGATGGTCATCATCTGGAACGACCTGGCGTGCGGCGACCGCGAGGCGGCTGCCGTCCTCGTCGCACTGAACTCGGTGTTCCAGGTGATCATGTTCGCCGTGCTGGGCTGGTTCTACCTTTCGGTGCTACCCGGATGGCTCGGCCTGGAACAGACGACCATCGACACCTCGCCGTGGCAGATCGCGAAGTCGGTGCTGATCTTCCTCGGAATCCCGTTGATCGCCGGCTATCTCACCCGCCGCATCGGCGAACGGGCCAGAGGCCGCGAATGGTACGAATCCTCGTTCCTCCCGCGATTGGGGCCGTGGGCCCTCTACGGTCTGCTGTTCACCATCGTCATCCTGTTCGCCTTGCAGGGGGAGCAGATCACCTCTCACCCGTGGGACGTCGTGCGGATCGCGCTGCCGCTGCTGATCTACTTCGCGGTGATGTGGGGTGGCGGATTCGTCCTCGGCGCCGCGATGGGGCTGGGTTACGCACGGACCACCACGCTGGCGTTCACCGCCGCCGGCAACAACTTCGAACTCGCCATCGCCGTCGCGATCGCGACCTATGGTGCGACCTCCGGCCAGGCTCTCGCCGGGGTCATCGGGCCACTGATCGAGGTCCCGGTTCTCGTCGCCCTCGTCTATGTGTCCCTGGCGTTGCGGAAACGCTTCACAACTCCCACTGCTTCTAGCCTAGATGTGTCGAAGGAGCCTGCTCGCGATGTCTGAGAATGCGTTGGACGAACACCTACGTCGCGGTGAACACCGCGAGCAGCCCGAACTGTTGATGCCTCATACCGTGTTGGCCCGTACCGCCGCCGACTTGGCCGCCAAGTACGAAGGGGTGGTGTCTCGCCAGACGGTAGAACGCTGTGTCTTCGAGTCCTACACCGTGTTACGGCGTACCTCCCGGGTGCATACGCATCTGACGACCTTGGCGGGCCGGTTCGCGGCTGATCGGTTACGCGCCCTCGCCCAGGCTGAGGGCGCGGTGCCCAAGGATGTGCCCGAGGTTCTCTTCATCTGCGTGCAGAACGCCGGCCGCTCGCAGATGGCCGCAGGATTGTTGACCCATCACGCCGCTGGGCGGGTACACGTGCGCTCAGCCGGGTCAACACCCGCGCACTCGATCAACCCGACCGTCGTCGAAGCAATGAGCGAGATCGGCGTCGACTTGGGTACGCAGTACCCCAAACCGCTAACCGACGATGTGGTCGCCGCCGCCGACGTGGTCGTAGCGATGGGTTGCGGCGACGCGTGTCCGATCTATCCCGGTAAGCGGTATCTCGACTGGACGGTCTCCGATCCTGAAGGCCGTCCACTAGGCGAGGTTCGCGCCATCCGCGATGACCTTGATGCCCGGGTTCGCGAGCTCCTTGCCGAGCTCACGGCCGACCGTGTGTGACTTTCCGAGCTTTCCTCCACAGCTGAAAGGGCCTGTGTTTCATGTCTTCCTCTCGACCTAGCGTGCTGTTCGTGTGCGTCCACAATGCTGGCCGCTCACAGATGGCCGCGGGGTTCCTCACCGCTCTGAGCCAGGGCAGTGTCGAGGTCCGCTCCGCCGGATCTGCTCCCGCCGACTCAATCAATCCCGCCGCTGTCGCGGCGATGGCCGAAGTCGGTATCGACATCTCCGCGCAGTCACCGAAGATCCTCACCCCCGACACGGTCGAATCCTCCGACGTGGTGATCACCATGGGCTGTGGCGATGCATGTCCAGTATTCCCCGGCGTCAGGTACCGCGACTGGGCCCTCGACGACCCAGCCGGCCAAGGCATTGACGCGGTCCGCCCGATCCGCGATCAGATCCGCGGACTCGTCGAGGACCTCCTCGACGAACTCGTACCCGCCGACCAGCAGGTCGGCCGGTGAGCACGACACCGCAGGTGCTGTTCGTGTGCGTGTCCAATCGCGGCAAATCGGTGATGGCCGAACATCTCACACCGACAGTCACCGCCCGGATCACCCCATCCTCGGCCGGCACCAGCGCGAAGATCGGCGGCCAGGTCAACGACCTGTCCGCCCAGGTGCTCGCCGAAGTCGGCGCCACCGTGGACGGACATCAGCCGCGCCAACTCACCGACGAACTGATGCAAACTGCAGATCTCGTCGTGGTGGTCGGCACCGCCGACGTCACCCCACCCGACGGCGTCGCCCTCGAGGTGTGGAACACCGACGAACCCTCCGAACGGGGCATCGACGGCATCGAACGGATGCGGTTGATCCGCGACGACATCACCGCGCGGATCCGCGCCCTCGCCGACCGCATCGCGCGGTAGGCGGGAGCGCGGGCTGAACGTCGGGCTCAGCAGCAGGCCGTGCGCGCTTCGGCCGGTTCGGCGGCGCTGCCACCGCAGCACACCGAACCCTGCTCGGCGTCGTCGGCGGCGGCGTTCTGTTCCAACAGTTTCGGGCTGGTGCCGAAGGTGTCGGAGTCGGCGAGCACGGTGTAGACCTCCCACTTCTCGTTCGCCGGGCCGGTCACCCAGACCTTGTCCTGGGTTGCGAAACAACAGGTGGAGTTGATCTCCTCCTGCGTGAACAGGCCCTCCCCGGACAGCCTGGCGATCTCGGCGTGCACCTTCTCGCTCGATTCGACCTCGACGCCGAGGTGGTTGATCGTGCCGCCCTGGCCGGGGTTCTCTAGCAGCACCAGTTTCAGCGGCGGCTCGACGACCGCGAAATTGGCGTATCCCGGCTTGCGTTTGGCCGGGGTGGTGTTGAACAGCTTGGAGTAGAACTCGATCGCGGTATCGAGATCATCGACGTTGAGCGCCAACTGCATACGGGACATGACCATCACCTTCACCTGTGAGACATATATCGAACTGCGGTCACTCTGCAGCGTGCCCACCTTTTCGACATATGTCAAGTAGGGGCGTACGATCTGGTCATGCCGAAGCCCTTGCCGATGGTCGACATCAGCGCCCCGATCTGCTGCGCACCGGTATCGGCGGCACCGCTCGATGACGACACCGCGCTGCAGATCGCGTTGCGGCTCAAGGCGCTTGCCGATCCCGTTCGGATCAAGCTCGTCTCAATCCTGCTTACCGACACCGGTGACGGGACCTGCACCTGCGACCTCGCGACCGCGGTCGGCCTCACCGAAGCCACCACCAGTCACCACCTGGGGCAGCTCCGCAAAGCCGGCATGGTCACCCCCGAGCGCCGCGGCATGAACGTCTACTACCGAGCGCAACCGGACTCGTTGGAAGCACTACGCAACGTTCTCAGCGCTACGACGGGTTGCTGTTGAACGGCGACGGCACGAACTGAGCGAGCCTTATCCGGGTGTCCTTTTGGCAGGCCAACTCCGGTGTCTTTCAGCAGGTCAGCGAGCATGGCGAGCAATCCAGCTCGGCTGGTGGCGGGCAGATCGGATCGGTGATCACGGCGTGGCCGGCGCCGGCGAGGGCGGTGATGCGGGCGGCGACGTTCACCGCGTGCCCGAACAGGTCTCCGTCGCGGACGACTGCGCTGCCGTAGTGGATCGATCCCGGCGCGTAGGGCGATGAATCCGTCTTGACCGGCGGCCGCGGCCGCGGGGGCGGTGATCGTGGCGAGGATCACTTGGGGGGCGTCGGCGGTGAGCATCACCGCATCGCCGATGGCCTTGACCAGCCGCGTGCCCGGTCGTAGAGCCTGCCTGCCAGGTCTGAGAGGCCAACCGTATGGCCAGTTCTGCGGCTTCCTGGTCGCCGCAGAACTCGGTGAACACGCTGTATCCGGCGAGGTCGACGAACGCCACCGCGACGTCACGCTGCTCGAGCTCGGCGAGCTCGTCCGAGGGAGGGCCATGGTGATGCCCGTGCAGTGGTGGCGTGGTCATCGGTCACCGGCGCGGCGGGCACGGAACCGGGCGAGCGCAGGGTTCTCGCGGACCGTGATGTCGGTCAGAGGCAGGGACGTCAGGTGCAGGCGGAGTTCGCCGCGGGGGATGAACCGGTGCGGTGCCCCTTCGAGGTTGTGCAGCAGCCGCGCCGGTGCGCTGCCGAGCAGGTCGTAGCCGACCAGCATTCCGCCGGGCGCGAGCACTCGGGCGGCCTCGGCGAGTGCGCGTTCCCAGTCGATGACGTGGTGCAACATGATGAACGAGACGACGGTGTCGAAGCTTCCGTCCTCGAACGGCAGGGCTGTGGCGTCGGCGACCTGGGCGTGGGCGCGGGCCCCGAAACCCTGCAGCCGATCGCTGGCGGCGGCGACCATGACCGGGTCGAAGTCGGTGACGGTCACATCGACGAGTTCGTCGGGGTTGGTGGTGAGGATCTGTTCGGTCATCGCGCCGGCGCCGCCACCGATTTCAAGGACCCGGCCTCGGGGATGGATGCCTTGCAGCGCCCACGGGAGTACCCACCTGCCGGTGGCCGCCTGCCACGGTGCGCTGCGGCAGAACAGAGACTCGATCGTCGACATCGACGGCATACCAACAGCTCCCACCATCTCGCCCGGCCGCGCCTGCTGCCACTTCTTCGTGATGATTCGATTACAGCACACAATGCCGCTATCATCGTCATATGACGATGAATGAGTGTTTGGTGGCGACTGGGGCGGACCTCGATCCCGCGGTGGCGTTGTTCCACAGCCTCTCCGATGGGACCCGTCTGGCGATCGCAACCCGCCTCGCGCACGGTGGCGAGGCCCGGGTGGCGGATCTGATGGCGGAGCTGGGGTTGGCGCAGTCGACGGTGTCGGCGCACGTGGCGTGCTTACGGGACTGTGGGCTCGTCGAAGGCCGCCCGCAGGGGCGGCAGGTGTTCTACAGCCTGGCCCGTCCGGAGTTGATGGACGTGCTCGCCGCCGCCGAAACCCTCCTGGCAGCGACCGGAAACGCGGTTGTGTTGTGCCCGAACTACGGCACCGACGCCACCACCTCCTGCTGCACAACGGGCGACACGAAGGCGGGGGTGCGGCGATGAGCGACGCATGCGGATGCGGGCACGACGAACCGGCCAGTGAGGACGAGCAGGCTCCGGAGCACTGGTGGCAGGTGCGGGAGCTGCAGGCTGCCGCCGCGGCCGCGGTGTTCCTGCTCGCCGCGTACATCGTCAGCTGGTCCGGCGGCTCCGAACCGGTCGCGCTCGCCCTGGAGTGGGTGGCGCTGCTGATCGGGGCGTGGACATTCGTCCCCTCGACCCTGCGTCGGTTGGCGAAGGGCAAAATTGGCGTCGGCACCCTGATGACGATTGCTGCGGTCGGCGCGGTGATCCTCGGCGAGGTCGGTGAAGCCGCGATGCTCGCTGTGCTGTTCTCCATCAGCGAAGGCCTTGAGGAGTACGCGGTCTCGCGCACCCGCCGCGGGCTGCGGGCGCTGCTGAATCTGGTCCCGGACTCCGCGACCGTGCTCCGCGACGGCACCCCGGTCACCGTCTCCCCGTCGGAATTGGCTGTCGGGGACCTGATGTTGGTCAAACCCGGCGAGCGGATCGCCACCGACGGCACCATTACCGAAGGCCGCACCGCACTGGATGTTTCGGCGATCACCGGTGAATCCGTGCCTGTCGAAGCCGGACCCGGCACGCAGGTCTACGCCGGGTCGATCAACGGCACCGGCGCCCTGAGCGTGCAGGTCACCAGCACGGCGGAGAACAATTCGCTGGCCAAGATCGTGCAGATCGTCGAGGCCGAACAGTCCCGCAAGGGCGACGCGCAGCGCCTCGCCGACCGGATCGCCAAGCCCCTGGTACCGGCGATCATGATCTTCGCTGCCGCCATTGCGATCCTCGGCGCCCTGCTCGGTGACCCGGCCACGTGGATCGAACGGGCCCTGGTCGTGCTCGTCGCCGCGTCGCCGTGTGCGCTGGCGATCTCTGTGCCGGTGACCGTGGTCGCGGCGATCGGCGCCGCCAGCAAGATCGGCGTCCTGGTCAAAGGAGGTGCCGCCCTCGAAGCCCTCGGCCGGGTCCGCACCGTCGCCCTCGACAAGACCGGCACTCTGACCGCGAACCGGCCCACCGTCGTCGACATCGCCACCACCGACACCGCTGCTCCCAGCCCCGGGAGCAGCGTCGGTGGCGGCGAGCGCACTCCGGGCCAGGAGCGGGTGCTCGCCGTCGCCGCGGCGCTGGAAGCGCACAGCGAACACCCCCTCGCCCGCGCGATCCTCGCCGCCCACGGCGAGACCACCGCCGCGCGCGATGTGCAGGCTGTTCCCGGGGCCGGCCTGACCGGCCTCGTCGACGGACGGCCCGCGCGGCTGGGCCGTCCCGGCTGGATCGAGTCCGGCCCGCTCGAGGAGCGGGTCGCGGCCATGCAGGCCGGCGGCGCCACCGCCGTCCTGGTCGAACACGACGGTCAGGTCATCGGCGCGGTCGCCGTCCGTGACGAGCTTCGCCCCGAAGCCGGCGCGGTAATCGAGCACCTGCACCGCAGCGGCGCCACGGTCGCGATGCTCACCGGCGACAACACCGCCACCGCCAACGCGCTGGCGAAGATCGCCGGCATCGACGACGTACACGCCGACCTCCGCCCCGAAGACAAGGCCCGCATCATCGGCGACCTCCGAACGAACTCGTTCACCGCGATGGTCGGCGACGGCGTCAACGACGCTCCCGCCCTGGCCACCGCCGACCTCGGCATCGCCATGGGCGCCATGGGATCGGACGTAGCG
Organism: Gordonia sp. Z-3; assembly: GCF_036233855.1. NCBI lineage: Bacteria > Bacillati > Actinomycetota > Actinomycetes > Mycobacteriales > Gordoniaceae > Gordonia > Gordonia sp. Z-3. Next base: position 54,630 of record NZ_JAZARS010000015.1, on the reverse strand, counting down.
ATCGAAACCGCCGACGTCGCCCTCATGGGCGAAGACCTCCGCACCCTCCCGCAGGCACTCGATCACGCCCGACGCGCCCGGAAGATCATGCTGCAGAACGTCGGCCTGTCCCTCGCTCTGATCGCGATCCTCATCCCTCTCGCGCTGTTCGGGATACTCGGCCTCGCCGCCGTCGTCGCCGTCCACGAACTCGCCGAGATCGTCGTCATCGCCAACGGAGTCCGCGCCGGCCGGGTCAAAGCGCTAGCCCGGGCGAGGACCGGAACTGGCCAGCGGACTCCGTCCGTAGTGACGGTCGGGCAGTGATCACCGCGGTTCCGGTGGCGCACCGCCGCGTACGCCTCACACGGAGGTGCGGGCTGCTGGCCGTCGCTGTCGGACTCGCGGCCACCGATCTGGCCGTCAAGGCATGGGCCACAAGCGCGCTCGCGGACGGCGCAGTCATCGGAACGGGGCCGGTGCAGCTGCGGCTGGCATTCAATCCGGGCGCGGCGTTTTCGATCGCCGCCGATGCCCCGGCATGGGTGCTGCCCACAGTCACCGGAATCATCACCTTCATCGTCGCGGTCACCTCCTGGCGGATGGCGCCAGGCACCGGGCACCTCGGGCGGCTGGGGTTAGCAGCGATCCTCGGCGGGGCAAGCGCCAATCTCATCGATCGGTTCCCCGACGGAGTGGTCACTGACTATCTCCACACCGGTTGGTGGCCAACGTTCAACCTCGCTGACACATTCATCGTCGGCGGCGCTGCCATCTTGATCACCCTCACCGCATTCAGGAGTCCCGACGAACGAGCGCAGCATTCACCCGAGCGCTGACCCGTTACCTTCTTCGTAGCTCTTCAACAAGGGCTACGGTCGCCAGACCCGGTATGACTTCTTGCCCCTGTTGTACGCATGATCCGGGGGGTGGTGTCGCCGGGTGTGGTGGACGTCGATGGACCGCTGATAGGGACACGGCCGCTCGAACTTTAAGGCAGGTCTCCTCGTAACGTGGGTGCCGGGCATGGACGTCAGATCGGCGACCGTTCTCGTTCGACGAGAAGGGACCAAATGAACACCGACTACGCCGTGTTCTGCGGCATTGACGTGGGCAAATCCGAGCATCACGCGGTTGCGTTGACTGCCGATGGCGCCCGTGTCTACGACAAGTCGCTACCCAACGACGAAACCAAGCTGCGTGCGGTCTTCGACCGTATCGCCGGTCACGGCCCGATTCTGATGGTTGTGGATCAGCCGAACACGATCGGGGCGCTGCCAGTCACCGTAGCTCGGGCCTGCGGGCATGATGTCGGCTACTTGCCGGGACTGTCGATGCGGCGCGTGGCTGATCTGTACCCAGGTAGCGCCAAAACCGATGCTCGCGACGCGTTCATCATCGCCGACACTGCCCGCACCATGCCCCACACCCTGCGCCGCGTCGACACCGGTGACGAGACGCTGGCCGAACTCGAAGTCCTCGTCGGTTTCGACGATGACCTCGCCGGTGAAGCCACCCGGATCAGCAACCGCATCCGCGGGCTACTCACCAGCATCCATCCCTCCCTCGAACGCGCCCTGGGACCACGTGTCACCCACCCGGCAGTGCTGGAGATCCTCTCCCGTCACGGCGGACCACAAGGACTACGCAAAGCTGGGCGCCGAAAACTGACCACCATCGCCACGAAGCACGCACCCCGCATGGGCGCCCGCCTCGTCGACGACATCTTCACCGCGCTCGACACGCAGACAGTGACCGTGCCCGGCACCACCGCAGCCGACACCGTCCTACCCAAACTCGCGGACACCTTGAAAGAGACACTGCAGCAACGAAAATCGATCGCCGACCAGATCGAGGAGATGCTTGATGCGCACCCTCTTTCCGTAGTCCTGACCTCAATGCCCGGCATCGGAGTCAGGACCGCAGCCCGCATCCTTCTCGAAGTCGGTGACGGCTCAGCGTTCGCCACCGCCGGCCACCTGGCCGCCTACGCCGGCATCGCCCCGGTCACCCACCGATCCGGCACATCCATCCGCGGCGAGCACCCCGCCCGATTCGGAAACCGCAAACTCAAACGCGCCTTCTTTCTCTCCGCATTCGCCGCACTGCACGACCCCGCCAGCCGCGCCTACTACGACCGCAAACGCGCCGAAGGAAAGAAACACAACGCCGCCCTCATCTGCCTGGCACGACGACGCTGCGACGTCCTCCACGCCATGCTCAGAAACCGAGAGCTCTACCGCCAACCAGCAGCATCAGCTGCTTGACAAGAACCATAGGGACCCCCCCGATCCGGCGCAGGGCCCGGCTGGCCGCGCTGGTCACTGCCCGGCTCACCGTCTGCCCGGAGTCTCGATGGTCCGCTCCCAGAGGAAACGCCAGAGACTCCTCGCTGCCGGATACAGAATCTGATCCGCTTGTAGCGCGCACCCATGAAGACTGAGAACAGACATCAGGTTCATACATTCCGGGCGCTACCCCGAAGGCAACCCCCGGCCTGATGAGACCGATCCTCATTCCCGCCGACATCGCCTCTACGTTGAACGTATGACCAGACCAACCAAGTTCGCGTGGGCGTTCTTCGTAACCATTATCGTCGGTATCGGAGTCGCCGTCCTCGTCGATCAGGACACTTCCACACCCGCCCCGTCCGATACCGCCGCGGTGTCTGATCTGGTGGCCCGGCCCGACAGTCATCGGCTGACGTCGCCTGCGCAGAGCCGGGCGCAATTCGTCGAGTTCCTGGACTTCGAGTGCGAAGCCTGCGGAGCCATCTACCGGTCATCGAGGATCTGCGGCGAACCTACGGCGACCGCGTTACGTTCGTCGTCCGCTACTTTCCGATGCCCGGACACTTCAACGCCGAACGTGCTGCTCGCGCGGTCGAAGCCGCCGCCCAGCAGGGGCGGTTCGAGCAGATGTACCAGCGCATGTTCACCACCCAAACCCATTGGGGCGAACAGCAAGTCCCCGCTGACGACCTGTTCCGTAGCTTCGCCGTCGACCTCGATCTCGATATGGCGGCCTTCGACACGGTCTACAACAGCCCGGCCACGCTCGAACGGATCCCGCGCCGACGTCGCTGACGGTCTGGCTCTCGGGGTCCAAGGCACCCCCACATTCTTCCTCGACGAGAATCGGCTACAACCGAACACGATCGACGACCTCACCGCGGCGGTGCGTGCAGCGGCGTCTGAATGATCTCAGGGGCTAGGCGGCAGCCTCCGCGATGGGCGGGCCGGCGCCCCTCGGAGTCCATTCTCGGCCATCACGGATGAGTGCCCACACAACATCAATCAACCGTCTGGCCAGCGAGATGAGCGCATGCACGTGAGAGCGGTTCTCGCGTCGTTTGCGCTGGTAGAACTCCCGTGATGGTCCGTCGCGTTGCGAGCTGTTGAGTGCGGCCATGTAGAACACCTTCCGCAGACCCCGGTGGTAGCGCTGCGGTCTACGCAATGTGCCCCGCCGGTTACCTGAATCATGCGGGACGGGAGCAAGACCGGCGTAGGCAGCCAGTTTGGCAGCCGAGCCGAACGACGTGAGGTCGCCACCAGTGAACGCGATGAGTTCGGCACCACTTCGGGTGCCGATACCGGGTACGGATTCAAGAATCCGGGCGTGGCGGTCTCGGCGGAACACCTCGGCGATCTGTTTATCCAGGTAGGTGATCTGGCGAGTGAGCGCCATCAGCGAGGTAGCCGCCTGCTGCACCAGCAATGCCGTGGTCGCCTCACCAGGCAGAGCGACGGTCTGCGCGGCCGCGGCGGCACGCGCCTTGCTGATCATCTTCGGGATGGTCGGCCGGCGGACTCCTTGACCGCGTAGGTGGTCGTAAATCTCCTCGTCGGAGACCCCATCAATCGCCGACGGTGTGGTGAAGCGGGTGACGAACGCCAAACCAGTCAACGTCGAGTAGTCGAAGCACCGTTCGAGACCGGGGAAGATGCGGGTCAGCAGGCCGCGCAGTCGATTGATGCCTCGTGTGCGTTCGGTGACCAAGTCGCGGCGATGCCCGGTCAACAGGTCGAGTTCGATCGCGACGTCATCAGGGACCGCGACCGTCGCGAGATCACCACGCAGGCGCGCGGTCTGGGCGATCACCACCGCGTCGCGGGCGTCGGTTTTGCCTTCGCCGGCGAAAGCGCCGGTCATGCTGTGCACAACGCGACCAGGTACATAGCGAATGTGTTGGCCGCGGCGGGACAACACCCCTCGGAGGAGGGCCGATTCCGGCGCGGTCATGTCGATCGCCCACACCACCGATTCGACACGGCACGCCTGGTCCACAATCGCTTCGATGGCCGCCTGATCGTTCGGTACCCGACGTGACCACAGCACCGTCCCCGCGTCGTCCACAGCGGCGGCGTGGTGTGCGTGACGGCCGACATCGATTCCTACCCAGATTGTTTCGACCACATGAACCTCTCTGCTCGAACCTGTTGACCTCGTCAGGGGTTGTTTCGCCGGCGCACCTTTACACAGCGACAAGTTCGCGAACACTTCTCAATCAGCGGCCGAAACGACCCGTCACGGTCCGGGGTGGCCTTCCACGCCGAGCCACCGAGGGCACACAGGTGATTGTCGAGCCACGCCCCGAACCGCGGACGAGCGTCCGAGGCGACCGCCCCGGACGTACTCCAACGTAAAGGTGATTGTGGTGAAACATCGACATCCGGAACACCTGTCCCGCGTGGTCGAGGGGAGAACGATCGACGGATGCCTGCACCCAGCCGGTGCCGTCGATGGCGGCATGCGTCCCGGGGTCGCACAGCACCGCGAAAACACGGTCGACCGCCGCCGCAACAATGAGCGTGGCGCTGGTCGTGTCGTCGGTGGGCATCGCGGTCACCTGGCGCCGGTTGGGGTGACGTCGTAGGTGAGATGGGTGGCCGTTGACGTCGCGATCACGCTCCGCTGTTCCAGGCCGCACGGCGCAGAGGTGAACAGTGGTGTTCCGGACCCCAGCACCACCGGCGCGAGATGCAGCGACAGCACGTCGACCAGCCCTGCCGCCAGGGCGGACCCGATGAGCGCGCCGCCACCCATGAGCACCACATCGAGATCGTTGTCGCTCGCCGCGGCCTCCACTCGATCGCGTGCGACGGCGACGGCATCGGATGGTCCGGAGGTGACGAATGTCCAGTCGAGGTGGGTGAGTCGGATGTCGGTTGGGGGCGTACTGGTCACCACGACGAATGGTGGGGTGGCGGCTTCGGTCGCGCCGTAGCCGACGGTGTCGTCCCAGCCGCGCGGTGCGTCGACCACATCGAACAGATTCCGGCCCATCACCACTGCACCCGAGTGGGCGGTCGCCGTCTGCAGGATGCGCTGATCCCCGGGATCGTCGGAGAATGCCCATGTGTGCAGGGCGTCGCCGCCGGTGCCCAACCCGTTCTGCGGCCCCGGGTCGGGGCCGGTCACGAAGCCGTCGACCGACATCGAGATGTCCGCGATGATTCGGGTCATGTTGATGCAGACCGAGCGGCGCCGCGTAAATCATCGCCGCCCCGGCGACCTGGTCGGTCGGCGGGGCGGCGATGGCTCGTTCGGTTGGGTCAGAGGTGCGCCTTCACATAGTTGGCGGCGTCGAGGGTCATCCCGTTGACCGAGTACAGCACGTGCAGACCGTTGGGCTGGCCAACCGGCGACCCGTCGCAGATGTTGTCACCGGGTATGCAATAGGTCTTGGTCTTGGCCCGGTACTCGCTGTCGACCTGGATGGCCGGCGAGCCGATGTCACGCAGGAAGCGGTCCGACGGCGGCGCGAACAGGATTACCGAGGAGACGTTGTCGGCGACGTCGGCCGGCAGCGGCGGTGGCACCTGGTTGCGGTACTGGCGGTACTCGTTCGGGACGTCGATGCCGGTCGCGGTGGTGAACCCGGCGACGGCCGCGCCCTGCGAGTAACCGCCGAGCACGATCTTCGTGTCCGGGCACGTGGCGGCAAGATACTTTATGCGCGTCTGCGCCGACCGCACGCCCACGGCCACCGAGTTCGCGATGGCGAGGCGATTGTTGAACTGGTCGCTGGCGGGATAGTTCACGCCGTAGCTGCTGACCGTCTTGCCGGGCAGCTGCGAGCGCACCGCCTCGGAGAACGACAGCCCGGTCAATCCCATCGGCGGCGCCGGTTCGATGGTGCCGCGCGCGAAGATCACCTCCACGTCGGCGCAGGACGCGGCGCCGGCCGGGGCATTCGAGAACACAAGTCCGCCGCTCAGTGCCGTGGCCAGGCAGGCCATCGACACCGCGGCGCGGCGGGCGAAGGTCGAGATGGTCATAGACGCACTCCTCGGGTGAGACAGCAGAACGGACCCATACGTGCTCCATTCGTCTGGGACTGAGCGGCGGATGGGTCGTTGTGATGTCGAATGTAATCGGTGCCACACGAACTGTCCGCTCCTGGCGAAATATCACCGGGAACAAACATCCAGCCAGCAAGGTTGAGCCCATCAGACTGAACTTTTTGGAGGTTTGATGTCGCACACATATTCCGTGCCCGTCCTGTTCGTTCCCGATCTGGTCGTCCTCCCCGGCATGGTGGTGCCGGTCCCACTCGACGACGCCGCTCAGGCGACCGTGGACGCTGCACGTGCCAGCGAGTCCGGCAAGCTGCTGGTCGCGCCGCGCCTCGATGACCGCTATCCCACCTACGGTGTGGTGGCCTCGATCGTGCAGGTGGGCCGCATCCCTGGCGGGCAGACCGCTGCGGTGATCAAGGGTGAGAAGCGGGCCCACATTGGTACCGGTACCACCGGTAACGGCAACGCTCTCTGGGTGGAGGTCACCGAGGTCGATGACCCCGCGGTCACCGACGAGGTGAAGAACCTGGCCGCCGAGTACAAGAAACTCGTCCTGGCCATGCTGCAACGTCGCGAGGCGTGGCAGATCATCGACGCGGTCAACAAGATGACCGACCCGTCGGATCTCGCCGACACCTCGGGCTACAGCTCGTGGCTCTCCGACGAGCAGAAGCGTGAACTGCTCGAGACCCCGGACATTGCCGAACGGCTCACCCGGCTGATCGAGTGGACCGGCGAACACATCGCCGAGACCGAGGTCAGCGACAAGATCGCCGACGACGTGCGCAGTGGCATGGAGAAGCAGCAGAAGGAGTTCTTGCTGCGCCAGCAGCTGGGCGCCATCCGCAAGGAACTCGGCGAGGACGAACCCGACGGCGCCGACGACTACCGCGGTCGCGTGGAGGCCGCTGACCTACCCGACAAGGTGCGCGAGGCCGCACTGCGCGAGGTCGGCAAACTCGAACGCGCCAGCGATCAGTCGCCGGAGACCAGTTGGATCCGCACCTGGCTGGACACCGTGCTGGAACTGCCGTGGAACGTCACAACCGACGACTCCACCGACATCAAGGGTGCTCGCGAGATCCTCGACACCGACCATCACGGTCTCGACGACGTCAAGGACCGCATCGTCGAATACCTGGCGGTACGCGCACGTCGCGCCGAGCGCGGCCTGCAGGTCGTCGGCGGCCGCGGCTCCGGTGCCGTCATGGTGCTGGCCGGCCCTCCCGGTGTCGGCAAGACGTCGCTGGGCGAGTCCGTTGCCCGGGCGCTGGGCCGCAAGTTCGTGCGCGTCGCTCTCGGTGGTGTGCGTGACGAGGCCGAGATCCGCGGTCACCGCCGCACCTATGTCGGGGCTCTGCCCGGTCGGATCGTGCGGGCCATCGGTGAGGCAGGATCGATGAATCCTGTTGTGCTGCTGGACGAGATCGACAAGGTCGGCTCCGACTACCGGGGCGATCCGGCGGCGGCGCTGCTCGAGGTGCTCGACCCCGCCCAGAACCACACCTTCCGCGATCACTACCTGGACCTCGATCTCGACCTGTCTGACGTGCTGTTCCTCGCCACCGCCAACGTGGTGGAGAACATCCCGTCGGCGCTGCTGGACCGGATGGAACTGGTGTCTCTGGACGGCTACACCGAGGACGACAAGGTGGCCATCGCCCGCGACTACCTGCTGCCGCGGCAGGCCGAACGGGCCGCACTGATCGCCGACGAGGTCGACGTCAGCGACGACGCGCTGCGGGAGATCGCAGCGAACTACACCCGGGAACCGGGTGTGCGACAGTTCGAACGGCTACTCGCCAAGCTGCTGCGCAAGGCCGCGACGAACCTGGAGTCCGGAAAGTCGCAGGCACCCATCACGATCGGTGAAGCCGATCTGAAGGACTACATCGGTCGGGCGCGGTTCACCCCGGAATCGGCCGAGCGCACCGCGGTGCCGGGCGTGGCCACCGGGCTGGCCGTGACCGGGATGGGCGGCGACGTGTTGTTCATCGAGGTGAACAGCGTCGACGGCGAACCCGGACTCAAGCTGACCGGCCAACTCGGTGACGTGATGAAGGAATCGGCGCAGATCGCGCTGTCCTACGTTCGGGCCCACGCCGAAAAGCTGGGTATCGACCCGGAGATGCTGAACAAGACCATCCATGTGCACGTGCCCGCCGGGGCGGTGCCCAAGGACGGTCCGAGCGCCGGCGTCACCATGGTGACCGCGTTGGTGTCGATGGCGACCGGCCGTAAAGTGCGCGCCGAGGTGGGCATGACCGGCGAGGTCACCCTCAACGGGCGGGTCCTGCCGATCGGTGGGGTCAAGCAGAAACTGCTTGCCGCGCAACGTAACGGCCTGACGACGGTGTTCATCCCGCAGCGCAACGAACCCGACCTCGACGACGTTCCGGCCGAGGTGCTCGACGCGCTCGACGTGCGTCCGATGACCGATGTCGCCGACATCCTCGCGCAGGCGTTGGAACCGGCGGCCGAGTACGCGACGTCGGGACACGGCGCGTCGGATCACGCGGTGTCCGCCGCCTGATCGGCACAACTGACACCACAGCGGGCCACGACGACGATAATCGTTGTCGCGGCCCGCTCTGGTGTCAGCCGTGACGTGGATTCCCGGGCGATGCGTTGCGCCCCGAAGCGCTCTGAACGGCCGGGGCCGGCGACAACGTCAACGCTGCCACCACTCACTCTCGCCGGCGATGAGCACAACGTGGCTATGGCGTGATCGCCGTCCACTGCGATGTCTCGCTGCCGATCGTGCAGATATGTGACATCGCCATCTTGACCATCGGCCGGGTCACCGTGTCGAGTTTGCCGAGCACGAGTTGCTGGACGAGCCCGTCCATCAGCGCGACGACGAGATTGGCCGCTTCTTCCGGGTGTTCGGGCCGAAACGGTGCACCCACCGCGACCGACAGGTGGACGAGTTCCTGGCGGTGCGCCTCGATCATCTCCGCCAGGTCGGGATGGAACTGTGCCTCGATCAACAAAGCATGTCGCGCGGTCACGGTCTTGCGGCCCTGGGTGCGTGACAGTTCGACGAACTGCGTGCCGCACTCGACGACGTCGTCGGGCGTGTGCGGGCCCGGGGTCAGCAGGGGGCCGAAGGATTCCAAGGCGATGACCTGAAGCTGCGCGTGCACCGTCTCCAGGGCGAGCGCGAGCAGTCGGCTGCGGGTGGGGGCGTAGTAGTTGATCGAGCCGGGTGGGTAGCCGGCGGTCTCGTCGACCGTGCGATGGGTCAGGGCGTGCAGGCACTGGGTCGCGATGATCTCGACAGCGGTCTCGCCGAACTTGGTCCGGCGTTCGCCACCGCGGCGTTGCCTCGACTCCACCATGGGAACGTTCCTCCTTCGCCGAATCTGCCGTGGATCGTGGGCCAGCGCAGCGCCCGGTGCTTGGTTCCTTTGTCTACTTTAGGGTGACCCGTCGTTACATCCAGCGAATGCGACGTCGGTCACGCCGTGTCCGTGGCTGATGGCGTCAGTGTGGGCGGCGGCGCCCGCGCGGCGCCTGTGTCGATGATCTTTGCGGCACCGGGAACATTCCAGCGCCTACTGCCGTTGCAGACTACGAGAAACTTGAGTCAATATCGCTCAACTCAGTTGACTCCGGCTGATTCTTTCAGTAAGACATGAGTCGGATGCGCTGAAGTTCGGGTCCGACGAGGGTTTCGACAGCATCATCCGAGGTCCGTTCGCAGGCATTAGTTCGCGGACACCCCTCGGACCCGACACGAACTTGGGTGCACACCCATGAACTAGGAGGAACACACATGTCTCGTGCAGTTGGAATCGACCTCGGTACCACCAACTCGGTGGTGTCCGTGCTCGAGGGCGGCGAGGCCGCCGTCATCGCCAACGCCGAAGGCTCCCGCACGACCCCGTCGGTCGTCGCGTTCGCGCGCAACGGCGAGGTACTGGTCGGGCAGCCGGCGAAGAACCAGGCGGTCACCAACGTCGACCGCACCATCCGCTCGGTCAAGCGCCACATGGGCGAGGGCGACTGGTCCGTAGAGATCGACGACAAGAAGTACACCCCGCAGGAGATCAGCGCGCGCACGCTGCAGAAGCTCAAGCGCGACGCCGAGTCCTACCTCGGTGAGGACGTGACCGACGCGGTCATCACCGTGCCGGCCTACTTCAACGACGCCCAGCGTCAGGCCACCAAGGAAGCCGGCCAGATCGCCGGCCTCAACGTGCTGCGCATCGTCAACGAGCCCACCGCCGCGGCACTCGCCTACGGCCTGGACAAGGGCGAGAGCGAACAGACCATCCTGGTCTTCGACCTCGGTGGCGGTACTTTCGACGTCTCGCTGCTCGAGATCGGCGACGGTGTCGTGGAGGTCCGCGCGACCTCCGGCGACAACCACCTCGGTGGTGACGACTGGGATCAGCGCATCGTCGACTGGCTCGTGGAGAAGTTCAAGAGCCAGAACGGCATCGACCTGACCAAGGACAAGATGGCCATGCAGCGTCTGCGTGAGGCTGCCGAGAAGGCCAAGATCGAACTGTCTGCCTCGCAGAGCACCTCGATCAACCTGCCCTACATCACGGTCGACGCCGAGAAGAACCCGCTGTTCCTCGACGAGCAGCTCTCGCGCAGCGAGTTCCAGAAGATCACCTCCGATCTGCTCGAGCGCACCCGCTCGCCTTTCCAGGCGGTCATCAAGGACGCCGGCATCGCCGTCGGCGACATCGACCACGTGGTGCTGGTCGGCGGTTCGACCCGTATGCCTGCCGTCACCGAGCTGGTGAAGGAACTGACCGGTGGCCAGGAGCCCAACAAGGGCGTCAACCCGGACGAGGTCGTCGCCGTGGGCGCGGCACTGCAGGCCGGCGTGCTGCGCGGCGAGGTCAAGGATGTGCTGCTGCTCGACGTCACCCCGCTGAGCCTCGGTATCGAGACCAAGGGCGGCGTGATGCACAAGCTGATCGAGCGCAACACCACCATCCCGACCAAGCGGTCGGAGACCTACACCACCGCCGAGGACAACCAGCCGTCGGTGCAGATCCAGGTCTATCAGGGTGAGCGCGAGATCGCCTCGCACAACAAGCTGCTCGGATCGTTCGAGCTCGGTGGCATCGCGCCTGCGCCGCAGGGTGTCCCGCAGATCGAGGTGACCTTCGACATCGACGCAAACGGCATCGTGCACGTCACCGCGAAGGACAAGGGCACCGGCAAGGAGAACTCCATCCGCATCCAGGAGGGCTCGGGCCTGAGCAAGGACGAGATCGACCGGATGATCAAGGACGCCGAGGCACACGCCGACGAGGACCGTCAGCGTCGTGAAGAGGCAGAGACCCGCAACCAGGCCGAGTCGCTGGTGCACCAGACCGAGAAGTTCCTCAAAGACAACGAGGACAAGGTTCCCGGCGAGGTGAAGGACAAGGTCAACGCGGCCATCTCCGAAGCGCAGGAGGCGTTGAAGGGCACCGACATCGCGGCCATCAAGTCCGCGGTGGAGAAGCTCTCGACCGAGTCCCAGGAGATGGGTCAGGCGATCTACGCCGCGTCGGCCGCCGAGTCGCCCAACGGTGAGGCGCCGCAGGGTGACAACGCCGGTGGCGACGATGTCGTGGACGCCGAGGTCGTCGACGAACCGTCCTCCTCCGGAGACAACAAGTGACCGCAGGTGAGCCGGAAGGCGTCCAGGAGCAGGAACCGGTCACGGTGACCGATCGTCGTCGCATCGACCCGGAGACGGGCGAGGTGCGCGAGGAGCCGGCCGCCGGGCCCGGCCCTGCGGAGGCCGAACCCGTCGCCGATCCGCAGGCCGACGGCGAGCCGGAGGTGAGTGATCTCGCCGACGAGCGCGTCGCCGAGCTGACGGCAGATCTGCAGCGGGAGCGTGCCCAGTTCGCCAACTTCCGGCGGCGTGCCGCAGAAGAGAAGCAGGGCTCGGTCCTCTACGGCAAGCAGCTGCTCATCGACAAACTGCTGCCGGTGCTCGACGATCTCGATCGTGCCCGCCAGCACGGTGACCTCGACGAGGGGCCGCTACGCAGCGTGGCCGACAAACTCGTCGCCGCGCTGTCGGCCGAGGGCCTCACCACGTTCGGTGCGCCGGGCGATGTGTTCGACCCGGAACTGCACGAGGCCGTCCAGCACGACGGTGATGGGGCCGAACCCGTCATCGGCGCCGTCTATCGCACCGGCTACCGGCTCGGCGAGAAGGTGATCCGTCACGCGATGGTCACGGTCACCGATCCGTCGGACGTACCGAGCGATGCGGCCGAACAGACTGGTGCACAATAAGCGCACCGACGACGGGCCACGAAGGGTTGTGCACGGCAATCCTTCGTGGCCCGCTCCACACAACTTCATCCAGACAACTGAGATATCGAAGGAGGTGACGTCTGGTGGCTCCACAACGGGAGTGGTTGGAACACGACTTCTACAAGGACCTGGGCGTTGCTTCTGACGCTTCGGCTGAAGAGATCAAGAAGGCCTACCGGAAGCTCGCCCGCGAACTCCATCCGGACGCGAACCCGGGCGACACCGCGGCCGAAGAACGCTTCAAGCGGGTGTCCGAAGCACACAGCGTGCTGGCCGATCCAGAGAAGCGCAAAGAATACGACGAGACCCGCGCGATGTTCGCCGGTGGGCGATTCCGTGGCGGGGGCAATGGCTTTCCCGGCGGTTTCTCGGGAGGCGGTGGAACGCACTACACGACGACGCCGGGGGCCGACTTCAACATCGGTGACCTGTTCGGCGGTGGTGGTGGCGCCGGCGGCGAGTCGGCGGGCGGTTTCGGCGACCTATTCGACGGGCTGTTCAATCGCGGTCCGCGAACCTCCACGGCGACGCGGCCCAAGCGAGGCAACGACCTCGAGACCGAGACGACCCTGACGTTCAAGGATGCCGCGACCGGCACGACCGTACCGCTTCGGGTGACCAGCCCGGCGCCGTGCACCACCTGCCACGGCAGTGGTGCCAAACCGGGTACCAGTCCGCGCGTCTGCCCGAACTGCAACGGGTCCGGATTCGTCAGCCGCAACCAGGGCGCGTTCGGGTTCAGCGAACCGTGCCAGGACTGCCAGGGCACCGGGTCACGGATCGACGATCCGTGCACCGACTGCGACGGCAGTGGCGTGAAGGTGCGCGCCCGCACCATCAACGTGCGTATCCCGGCGGGCGTCGAGGACGGACAGCGTATCCGGCTGGCCGGCCAGGGCGAGGCAGGTCGCCGCGGTGCCCCGTCGGGTGACCTGTACGTGGTGGTTCACGTGACCGCGGACAAGGTGTTCACCCGCAGCGGCAACGACCTGAAGGTGCAATTGCCGGTCAGCATCTCCGAACTGGTGCTCGGGGCCACCGTGTCGGTGCCGACCCTCGACGGCAGCGTCGGGGTCAAGATTCCCGCCAACACCAGCGACGGGCGCACCCTGCGCGTGCGCGGACGAGGTGTGCCGAAACGTTCGGGTGGGGCGGGCGACCTGTTGGTGACGGTGAAGGTCGCCGTGCCGCCGAAGCTCGACGACGACGCGGTCGAGGCCATGCGTCGATATGCCGCCGCGGAGAAGGCCGCCGGATTCGATCCGCGCGCCGGTTGGGGGCGATGATGGTGGCCGGTAACCACGAACGCAACAAGTTCGACGGGGAAGCCGCCGCGACCTTCATGATCTCGGTCGCGGCGGAATTGGCCGGCATGCACGCCCAGACGCTGCGGACCTATGACCGGCTCGGACTGGTCACGCCGCAGCGCACCACCGGCGGTGGTCGGCGGTACTCCGCACGCGACGTCGAGGTGCTGCGCGAGATCCAGCGCCTGTCGCAGGAGGAGGGCGTCAACCTCGCCGGCATCAAACGCATCATCGATCTGGAGAACCAGGTCGACGCCCTGCAGCAGCGCATCCGCGAGCTGCAATCCGAAGTCGACAGCGGCGCGGCTCGTAGGGGCGGCGAGCTGGTGCCGGTGCCGCGGACCAGCGCACTGGTGGTGTGGCAGCCCCGCCGCAAGCGCAAGACCGACTGATCGGCACCTAGGCCCACCCGTTACCCTGACTCGGGACAAAAGCGTCGTTGTAGACAGGACGAGGACATGGCCGAGACCAGAAGCGCCCAGTACGGGGGCGGTTCGAACTCGGACGGATCGGTCCTCGGGATCTCCGTGGTCGAGGATCGGGTCGCCTCCGTGGTGCGCGGTGCCGACGGTGACATCATCGCCAGCAACCTCGTCGACCTTCCGGATCCGTCGGCGCAGAGCGCCGAGAACGCCATCCACGAACTCGTCGACTCGGTGCCGTACGAGATCAATCGCATCGGTGTCGCCTGCGCCCGACCCGCCACCCAGAGCTACCTGCAGGCCAATCTGGCGCCGGGTACGTCGCGGCCGGCCTGGTACGACAAGGTGGCCGTCACCGACATGCCGGCGGCGTTGGCAGAGGTGGCCCGGACTGCCGCATCCGGTACCGGGATCGTCGCTGCGATTGATCTGGATCGTGACGCCGTCCCGTCGCCGGGTTCGTCGGTCGTCAACCTCGATTCGGCAACCGGCGAGGTCCTTGGAACGGCCGAGTTCGCGTACGGGTCGCCCGGCCCGGTCACCGATCCCGCCCATGCGGGCGCTGTCGCCGACGCGGTGATGGCGGCACCCGGAGGGTCTGCCGTCACGTCGGTGGTTCTCACCGGCCCCGGCGCCGAGGTGGCCGGAACGTCGGCGGCTCTCGAGTATGCGCTGGCGCGACCGGTCACTGTCGTTGATCAACCGGCGCTCGCGGCGGCGGTCGGCGCGGCGGTGTTGGCGCTGCGGCCGGGGGCGGTTGTGCGTACCCCGTCGACGCGTCGCTGGTGGCTCATCGGCGCGGCGATGGCGGCGGCACTGGCCCTCGGTGCGATTGCGGCGTCCGCGGTGTTCGCCGGTGTGGACGCCACCGAAGAGGAGCCGACACCAACTACGACGGTCACCGAGACCGCAGAAGCGTCGACGGTGACCCGCACCGCTGCGCCGGTCACCGAGGTCCGCACCCGCGTCGCCACCACAACGGTGACCGAATCGCGCGATGCCACGAGCACCACGACGGAGACCGAAACCGAGACGGAGACGTCGACGGAGACCGAGACGGTCACCGAGCAGCCGACTGAGACGGTCACCGAGACGACCACCGTGTCCGTCGCCGGTCAGACTCCCGGCCCGTAGGTCCGAGTCTTTCGTCAGACCACGGGGTCGTGCTGGATGAGGCTCGCCCGAGCACCTGCGATGAGCATTCGCCGGCGAGTCGCCTCGATCATCTTCGCCGATCCGGCGATGAGCACCTGGTGCTCGTCCCACGGGCCGGCGGCTGCGGCGACATCGGCGAGGGTGCCGATGTGGTGCTCGATGTCCAGCGCTTCGGGGGTGGCCACCGCGGTGATCCACCACGGATCGGTGGTCTCTTCGGAAACCGCGGTGACGCGCAGCCAAGGGTTGGTCGCCGCAATTCGACGCAATACGACGAGGTCGTAGAGTTCGCCCGGATAGCGCATGCCGTAGAAGATGTGGGTAGGCGGAGTATCGGCGCGCTTGGACATTTCGATGAGCAGCGCCCGCAGCGGCGCCAGGCCGGACCCGCCGGCCACCATCACCACCGGGCGGTCCGGTTCGATGTGCAGGGTGCCGTGCCCTTGTGCGAAATGCCAGACGTCGCCGACCCGCGTCTCGCCGACGATGGCGCAGCTCACAGTGCCGCCTTGCACGCCCCGCACGTGAAACTCCAGCTCACCGCGCGGGTTGGGCGGGATCGCCGGCGACAGACTTCGCCACGCTTTCGGGCGCTGCGGAATCTGCACCTCGAGGTACTGGCCGGGGGCGAACCGTAGAGGTGCCTTGGACAGCAGCCGCACCACCGCGAGGTCGCGGGTGATGCGGAACTTCTCCACCACCTCCGCCGACCAGAGCGCCGGGAACGGCGCTGTCTCGGCGGCGCCGCGCATCACGCCGGTGGTCAGCATCATCGCCTGGGTTACCGTCTGGGCGGTTTCGTCATCCCAGTAGTCACCCAGCAGCGATGCGAACTCGGCGATCAGTGCCCGATAAATGACACCGTAGTGCTCGGGGCGGACTCCGAATTTGCGGTGATCACGGCCGAGTTGGGCGAGGAACTCCACGAGCTCGGGGTGGCCATCTGCCTGCGGAATCACGTCGAGGACGTGGTCGATGACCCGGAAGAACGCATCGCGCTGACCGGACATGACCGCCGGGAACAGTTCGCGAAGATCGGGATCGATGGCGAACATGCGCGTGTAGATGTTGGCCGAGAACCGGTCGGGGTCGCGGTTGATCAGCTCGCGGAGCTGGTGGAGGACGTGTCGCGAATGATTGGCCACGGGCCGGTCACCTCCCCTGAGCGTGTCGCATGGTCGGCGGGATCGATGCCCGCCCCAGAGAGCCTAGCGGTCCATCGACGGCGACTTGCGATCGATCAATCGATGTCGGGTTCGCGACGACTGTGGCAACCTCGGGTACGTGAGCTCGCTCGATGGTGTTGTCAGGGGAATTGTCGACGCTCATCTGCACCAGTGGAATCCGCGGAGCACGCCGTGGGCGGCGAATCGGCTCTCGCGGCTGTATCGGTTCGTGCCCGCATTCGGCGACCGGGTTTTCCCGATGGTGGTGTCGCAGGCCGACCGGGAGTACGTTCTCACCCCGAGCACCGTCGCGCGCGTGTACGAGCCTATGCAGTACCTGGCCGACACCTCCCCGGTCTTCAAGACCGCCGGTGTGCGGGTGGACACCGTGGTGCACATGGAGTCGCACTGGCGCGGCGACGAGACCGCCGGCCGCGTCGACACTCCCGCGGGGAGGTCGGCCGTCGAGGAGACGCGGTACGTGACGACCCTGCCGTTCGGTGCGGATTCGTTGCCTCAACTGGGTGCGATCGTTGCCCACGCCGACCCGCGGGCCGAGCGTTTCGCCGAACTCATCGACGAACATGCCGCCTTGACCGACCGACTTCGTGGCATTCGGTGGATCACCACCCGTCACCCAGACCCCAAGATCCGCAATGGGGCCGATGCTGATGGCATCTTGTCCTCCCCGTCGTTCTTGAAGGGCTTCGCCGAGGTTGCCGACCGACGCCTGGTGTTCGACGCGTTCGTCTACTCTCATCAGCTCTACGACGTGGTGACTCTGGTGCGGGAGTATCCCGAGGTCACCATCGTCGTCGACCACGTCGGGGCGCCGGTCGGGGTGTTCGGACCCGTCGGCGCGCGAACCGGTGCCACTGCGGGTGCGCGCGCAGACATCATGCGGTTGTGGCGCGAACGAATGGTCACCCTGGCGGCCTACCCGAACGTGATGGTGAAGCTGTCCGGACTCGGGCTGCCGGTTCTGGGCTACGGACGGGAGCGGTGGGGCAATGTCGGCAGCCGGGCGACACTGACCGAGATGGTCGGCCCGCTGGTCGACCATGTGTTCACCCATTTCGGTGCCGACCGCGTGATGTTCGGCTCCAATTTCCCCATCGACAAGCCCAACGTATCGTTCGACATGATCGTCGGCGCACTGGTCGATCTGATCGCGCCGCTCGGCGGCGACTACGCATTGAGTAAAGTGTTCCGCGACAATGCTTTACGCGTCTATAAGATCGAGACACCCGGCTGAGCGAATGTCCTGGCCGGCGTGTGGGGTCGCGTACCGCGCACCACAAGGGTTGCTGTGCAACCGATGTGGCCGTCGGGTACGCGACACCACTGTGGTGCCGGAGGGTTAACTCTATGGAGTTGTCAAGGGACGGTTGCGGTCCCGACCGGGGTCGGGTGCGTGGGAAGACGTGGCTGCGTGACCTACTCGCCAGTCAGCGTGGCTCAGGCGGCGGCGGGTAGGTTGTCGAGGTTCATCGTGCGTCGGTTGTAGGCCGGTATCGGCCGCCGGTGCGGGTCGACAGCGGCGGGTGGGATGAGCCAGGGATGTCGGTCGTGGCCCATGATCACTTCCCACCCGTTGTGGTGGATGTCGGCATGACACGACGGGCACAGCAGACATCCGTTGTCCAACACCGTGATTCCACCATCAGCCCAATGGACAATATGGTGGCCTTGGCAGCGGGAGGCCGCCACGCCGCATTTGATGCAACACTCGTCGCGTTTGTGCAACGCCTTACGGAGATGGGCTGGGAACAGGCGTTTGTCTTTACTCATCTCCATCGGCACCGCCTCACCGTCGACGATCGCGACCGTCGCGGTGGTGTCGCACGTCAACGTGCGCAGCATGGCTTCGGAGATTGACCCCATGAACGGCAACTCGGCCAGATCAGGAGTATCGGCGGGCACCGACACCAGCATCTGGTGACGTGGTGCCGAGGCCGCATCACCGCTGCGGGCGGCGATATCCAGCAACGCTTCGAGGGCGTCGGCATGCCGGCGCTCGGTGGAACGCGCATCCGGTGAACCGTCGGGTTCGGGGCGGGGTGCCGCCAACTCTTCCATTGCGGCCGAGAATTTTTCGCCGACTTCAGTGTTGAGGTCGGCGCGCACCTGCAGCCGTCCGTCACCGTCGACATCGTGGGCGAGCGTGTTGAGGTTGCGGTCTTCGGAGGCGGGTAGCCCACCGGTGTCCTCAGCGGCCTGGTTACCCAGACGACGGGCACGTTTGCCGATGTCGGCGGGGGTGGCGCCGGAAAAGAATTGGGCGAGAAGTTCGGTCACGATGTTTAGACGCGCCACATCGTCGATCGGTTCCGCTGATCTTTTCCCGACATGCTCGACCCCTTTACCCACCGCATCCACATGTTCGGCCGAGATCGCCCCATCGGCGGCATGCGCGGCCAGAGTGGGCAGGTGCTCGCGTGCTGTAGCGATACGGATCAGACGGGAGGCGACCGCCGGGGCCAACCCCATCACGATCAACAACTCACTCAACTTGCGGCCATGATCGCGGGCCACACCGAGGCGGTCCAGATGGCCGACCACCGTCGCAGCGTGATGGTCGATCAGATTGCGCAATGTGACCAGAGCGGTCATCGCATCGAACGCTGCACGCCCCGACATATCGTCGCCCAAGTGCAGGTCACGAACAGAATCAGTGATGGTGGTGAGATCCCCCGAAGCTCCCATGACTCCACTATGGTCGAACATCAGTTCGACGTCAAGGAAATTCTTGAAAATAGTGCAGAAGACTTTTGTGCGGGTGGGGTGGTTTCGATACGCGGCGGGCTCGCAAGCTCGCACGCCGCTACTCAACCGGTGGCAGGGGCAGCACGCCGCTACTCAACCGGCGACGGGGCCTGTTTGTAAACTCGCTTGTCACCGCTTCACCGGCGAGGGCGCAAGCGTGAACCGCGGCTCAGCCGGCGGGTTGACGCGCCCATGGCCACCACCGTCGGCGAGATGGTGTGGGAACCGGAACATCCTGCAACGCACGGCGAATGATGTCGGTGAACTCGGCACATGTCTCGTAGCGGTCGGCGGGATTCTTCGCCAGGGCTTTCGCGAACACCGAATTCAATGACGATGGCAGCCAGGGTTGCGCCTTGGTCAACCGCGGCACCGGATCATGCAGATGGGCATAGGTGATCGCGAACGCGGTCGCGCGGGGAAACGGGGGTTCGCCGGTGAACAGTTCGAACAGCCCTGCGGCAAAGGCGTATTGGTCCGTGGCGGCGGAGAGTCGTTGGGCGGTCAGCAGTTCCGGTGCCGCATAGGCGATAGAACCTTGGACGCGGCCGTTGCGGGCGAGTGGGCGGGCGTCGTCGAGCAACTGTGCGATACCGAAGTCGGTGAGCACCGCCCGCGGTCGTTCGGACCCCGTTGCGACCATGATGTTGGCGGGTTTCACGTCCCGATGCAGCACCTCCGCCGCGTGCGCGTAGTCGAGTGCAGCTCCGATCTGGGTTGCGATCGCGACAATGGTCTCGACGTCGTCTTCGGTGGGATGTGGTCCGACCAGGTCGTTCGCCGGCCGACCATCGATGTACTCCATCGCCATCCACAGAATCGTTGCGCGCGTCCGGGTCTCGTCCGACTCCTCGGTGGGGTCGATCTCACCACGGGCGTACATGTCGACGATATTCGGGTGGTCGAGGAACGACGCAATGGTGAACTCTCGCTCGAAACGCTCCCGCACGCGTTGCCGGTCGCTGGGCCGGGTGTGTAGCACCTTGAGCGCGACCGATCCGGGCTCGCCGATGTGGCGAGCCCGGTAGACCTCGGCGCTACTGCCGCTGCCCAGAAAGCTGTCGATGACGTATCCCGCCACCTCGTCGCCCGCCCCGTACACAACGTCAGCGTAGTCGGGCCCGGTCCGATCGGCGCGGCGGCTCGAAGTGGTCACGACCTGCACCGTCGCCTTCCATCGGGCTCGGTGGCGTCGTCGGTCACGTCGACCTATTCTGCCCCGGCGAGCTCGTCGCGGGGCCCGGATGCGGAATTGATGTGTCGGCATCGTCGGACAGACTCCGCGCGAACCACGCACCCATGGCCAGTAGCAGCAGTCCGGTGACGATGAACGCCAGCACGCGGAACATGCCGTCGAGGGTGGCGAGGTCGAACAGGAACAACTTCGCGAGCGCCGCGGCGACCACGGCCAGGCCGCCGGCCAGCAGCGGGGTGCGGGCCGCCGACGGCAACCGGCTGGCGTGGGCGAGCGTTGCGCCGCCGGCGATCATCCACGTGATGGTGGCCATCAGATGTCCGGCGAAGAAGCCCTCCTCGGTTCCCGCGACCAGTACCCCGGTCGTGACGGCGAATTCGGTGACTGCGTACAACGCCACCACTCCGAGCGTCAGTCCCCACAGCTGTTCGGCCGACCGGTCGCTCCGTTGCCGGGTTCGGCTCGCCCTGATCCACATGCCGGCGAGGGCCCACACGGCACCGACCAAGAGCACACACTGAACCAGCGTCGTTGCCGCGATCGCCGGATCGATGACGCGGGCGACGGCGAGGTCGGCGGGCGGCGCCGTCGCGAGGGTGCCGATGCCCCCGATCGTCACGAAAGTGGTCGCGATGCCGCGCATGATGCGTGCCATCGACGTACTGCGCCGCGCGGTCATCGCGACGACCGTGCCGAACCCGAGGATCACCGCGACGTCGATGCCGCCGTTGAACGCCGTGGCGACCGCGACCAGCGTCTGCAGCGCCACCGTCATCGACCAGATCTCGCGGACCGCCGTGGTGACACCCGGCATCCGCGGGCCACTGACCACCAGCAGGAGTAGCGCTGCGGCGCAGGTGGCGATCAGCGAGGCCGCGGACAGGTCGTCGACCAGGGCGCCAGACAACAGGACCGGCGCGGACGTGGCTGCGGTGATGGTCGCGAGCAACGCCGGCTGCGACGAACTCGGGAGCGCGACGAGGGCGCTGCCCAGACCGATCACCACGGTGAGCCCAGCAGCCAGGGCGTAGGTCCACATCGTCGTGTCGGGTCCGACCCCCACGCCTGCGAGGACGGCGATCAACACCAACGGCAACGTCGGCGCCGCCATCCGGACGAGGTACAGCCAGGTCCAGTCACGTCCGAGTTGAACCCAACCGGACGCTGCTGCCAGCACGAGCATGAACGACACGAGCACGATGTCGACGCCCTGGGTCAGAGCCGGGGCCAGC
Source organism: Gordonia sp. Z-3 (assembly GCF_036233855.1). Taxonomy (NCBI): domain Bacteria; kingdom Bacillati; phylum Actinomycetota; class Actinomycetes; order Mycobacteriales; family Gordoniaceae; genus Gordonia; species Gordonia sp. Z-3. The sequence goes on along the minus strand of NZ_JAZARS010000015.1, from coordinate 32,821 downwards.
ACGGCCACCGGGACAACCACCAGTACTCCGAGGGCTTGGCTGTTCCACATGCGACTGAGCGCCAGCCCGGCTCCGGCGATCACAGCTGCCGCGCTCAGCGCGGCCGGCACGCTCAGCCACTCATAGAACCGAGTGGCCGCCAGCACATCCAGATAGCCGGCCGCCACGCCGGTCGCGGCGAGCGCCACGGCGCCGGTGTGTCCGGCGGGCCGACGATGCCACCACGTCGACGCCACCACCAGCGCTATCGCGAAGACGGCGCCGCCGGCCACCCGAACCTCCGGCCGCAGGATGCCGGCCTGGGCGGCCAGCACCAGCAGCAGCACGATGCCGATGAGGGTGACACCCACGCCGGCGGCCGCCAGCACACTCGCCACCGTGCCCTTGCGGAAGGCCGTCGCGATGCGGTCGGTCAGTGCCGGACGGGTCGACCGCTGCGGGCTCGGCGGCCACGGTGGTGGTGCAGCGGGAGGCGGCGGCGAGTAGCCGGCGGGCAGGTGGGTGGGGTTCGGCGGCATCGCCCGAGTGGCCATCGCCGGGTTGCGCCTGGGGTTTGGTGCCGCTGGGTTGGGTGCGGCCTGGTTGTGTGCAGCTGGGTTGGGCATGGCCTGGCCGGGTATCGGCGGCGCCGGCATCCACGTCGCCGGCGCTCCTGCGGGCGTGGACGTCGCGTCCACCATGATCATCGGCGGTGTCGGCACTATCGGACCGGTCATCGGCGGCACCTGCCGACCCGGCGGCGGGGACTCCATCGTCGGCGACGGCTGCGACGCTGTCTGTGTCGTCGGTTCGACGAGGACGGCTCGCAGCTCGGCGAAGTCGTCGGACATGCGGTGCATCTGCCGAGACATGTCTGCGAACTCGCCGGAGATCCTGGTCAGCAAGTGGGCGGTGGTCTGGTTCACCGGGGTCTGGTTCATGGCTCAAGAGTCGTCGGCGACGCTCCGTGGCACATGAGTAGAGCTACTCGGTCCGCGCGGGTAAACCTGCGTTCTGCTGGGCTTTTGGCGGTGCGGCGGTGGCCATCGACGTCATTCGGACGCCCGACGACCCGCCGGCTGAATCACCCCTGTTGCCGTGGCGCAGGCCCGCCCGACCCACCTGGTGGCATACCCGGACCGCCCGGCCCACCCGACGGAGGCGCACCCATACTCTGCTGATTGTCTTCCTTTGCCGCCACGCCGATGGTGATCGAGATGTCCATGCCGTCGGTGGGGGACCCGGTAACGGTCGCGAGTTCGGCGTCCCATCCGTCGCCGAACACATTGTCGGAAGCCAGCGTCACATTCGACATGTTGGAGATGCTCCGGGCGTAGCCGCTGTCGTAATCGAACACCTCGGTGCAGGCGTCTTCGGGCAGCGCGATCTGCGAGGTCAGTCGGGCATCCGAGCCGGCGACGGCCTGTTCGAGGGAGTCGAAGACCTCGAAGTGGATGTGCGGCCACCGGCCCGCGTAGCAGGCCGGGAAGATCGTGGTGAACCGAACGACGCCATCGGGGTCGGCGACCTGCACGCCGCGCAGGTAGTTCTCGTCGGCAGCGGCGTCGCTGTAGAGGGAGTAGTTGCCTTCGCGATCGCAATGCCACACGTAAACGGCCATACCCTCGCCCGGCGAACAGTCGTCGACCAAGTCCTGCAGGGTGATGGTCAGGGTGGCCGGCACACCCTCGGCGGTGCCCGACGAATCGCCGAAACTCGACCGGATGTCGCTGCGCACGATTCCCGACGCGATCAGCACGTTCGGTCCGTTACTGCCGTCGCCGGGGTACGGGCCGGCTGTCTCCCCTGGCGCGGCCGCCACGCAGCCGTCGGCCGTACCCGTGGCGCCGGCCGCGTCGGTGGACGATGCCCCGGCTGTGCCGGATGCCGCAGAACCGGACCCTGAGGTGTCGGTGCCGCAGGCGGCGGCGGTGGTGGCGACCGCGCCGGTGGCCAACAGCATCAGCGCTCGGCGGCGGCTCAGCGAACGCAGGTCGTAGCGGAGACCTCGGTCGTGTTCGTGTGTCTCATCGTGGCGCTGCATGGACACAACGTACAAACCGGACCTGCCCGTCGTCGGGAGTTCAGCTGTGCGGTTGCTGGGAGGTCTCGGTATGAGAGAACACCGGCGACGGGCCGACGGCGTCCTACAGTGAGGTCATGACCGACGTCGTGAGTCCTGAGTCGCTGGCCGCCGACCTCCCACAAGGCATGGTGGTCACCGACCCCGACATTCTGGAGGCCTATCGGCAGGATCGGGCGCAGGATCCCGCCGCCGGCACTCCGCTGGCCTTGGTCCGTCCGACGACCACCGCCGAGGTGCAGACCACGGTTCGATGGTGTGTACACCACCGCATTCCCTTGGTCACACGGGGAGCCGGCACCAGCCTGTCCGGTGGGTCGACAGCGGTCGACGGCGCGATCATGTTGTCCACCGAGAAGATGCGCGATCTCGTCATCGACACCGCCACGCGTACTGCAGTGGTGCAGCCGGGACTGTTCAACGCCGAGGTCAAAGCGGCCGCGGCGGCCCACGGTCTCTGGTATCCACCCGACCCGTCATCGTTCGAGATCTGCTCGATCGGCGGCAACGTCGCCACCAACGCCGGCGGGCTCTGCTGCGTGAAATACGGCGTCACCACCGACTATGTTCTCGGACTCGAGGTGGTGCTGGCCGACGGGCGGGCGGTACGACTGGGCGGCAAACAGCTCAAGGACTCAGCCGGGCTGCCCCTGACCAAACTCTTCGTCGGCAGCGAGGGGTTGCTCGGCATCGTCACCGAGGTGACGCTGCGACTGCTCCCTCCGCAGGCGCCGGCGTGCACGGTGGTCGGCAGTTTCGGGTCGGTGCACCAGGCCAGTGAGGCTGTCCTCGCGATCACCTCGCAGATTCGTCCGGCGATGCTCGAATTCATGGATGCGGTGTCGATCAACGCTGTCGAGGACATGTTGCGGATGGGGTTGGATCGCGAGGCGGGTGCGCTCCTTGTGGCCCAATCCGACGCGCCCGGACCCGCCGGCGCGGCCGAGGTGGAGATCATCCAGCGCGCCTTCGAACAGCACGGCGCCAGCGAGGTTTTCGCGACCGATGACGCGCAGGAAGGGGAGGCGTTCACCGCCGCTCGTCGTGCCGCGATCCCGGCGGTCGAGAAGCTGGGATCGCTGTTGCTGGAGGATGTCGGGGTACCGCTGCCACAACTGCCCGCGCTCATCGACGGGGTCGCGGGAATCGCGGCGGCACGCGACGTGATGATCTCGGTGATCGCACACGCCGGTGACGGCAACACACATCCGCTCATTGTGTTCGACCCAACCGACTCCGACGAGGCCGCCCGCGCGCAGGCAGCCTTCGGAGAGATCATGGATCTCGCGATCTCGTTGGGCGGCACCATCACCGGCGAACACGGAGTGGGTCGGCTGAAGAAGGCGTGGTTGCCGAATCAGGTCGGCGACGACGTGATGGAACTGACCGCCACCATCAAAAAAGCTCTCGACCCGCACGGTCTGCTCAACCCCGGTGTGCTGCTGTAGGTTTGGCGGCTCTTCCCAGATGAGGGTGTAGGTCGGCCGGGCGCGTCGGTCCGCAGGTGGACGTCGAGGTTTCCCGACGATGGAGGTTCCTACGCCATCCATCCGAAAGACCTCGACGTGACCGACGCTACCCCGCCGGCCGGCTTCGGCCGCCCTGACCTGACCGCCTTCGCGTCTCATCCCAATCGACCCTGATCGAGTCTGCTGACCCCCTCGACGAGAACGCAGCGACATCACAGCCACCCAACCCCGACCGTCCGGGAAGCCGGGACACGTCACATGGCCTGTGCTGCGGGCGTGTCGAGTGGGTCGTCCAGGGGCGACGCAGGAGCGTCGACGCGACGTGCTGAGAGGTGGTTCCAGTCGAGCACTAGGACACCGGCTACAGGCATGGCGATAGGTCAGGAACGGCGTCGCTCCCTACGCAGGAGGGAGCGCAGAGTCTCGGCGTTCGCGTAGCCGACCCGTAGCGCGATCTCGGCGGAGGTGAGGTCCGTGGTTGCTGAGAGGTGCCGAGCTCGTTCGATGCGAAGCCGTTGGACGAAGCCGAGCGGAGTGAGGTTGAGCGCCGCACGGACTCGTCGTTCGAGGGTGCGCCGGCTGGTGCCGAGCGACTGCGCGACGAAGGCGACGTTGAACGGTTCGTCCAGGCGGGCGCGCACGAAGCGTTCGAACTCGACGACGATCGGGTCCTCGTGCCGGAGATGTTCGTAGGCGACGAAGGCCGCCTGCGACGGACGCTCGTCGATGATGAGGAGCTTGGCGACATGTTGGGCCAGGTCGGGGCTGATCGATCGCACGAGTGAGAGCGCGAGGTCGATGTGGGCGAACGCGGCGCCGGCGGTGACGAGGTTCCCGTCGACCACGACCATGGTGTCGAGATCGAGGGCGACGGTCGGATAGCGCTTCAGGAACTCCGGCCCCAGGAACCAGCTGGTCGTCGCCCGCCGATGATGCATCCGTCCGGTCTCGGCGACAGCGAACACGCCGGTGCACGCCGCGGCGATCCGGGTGGTCGCGTCGTCGAGGCGCCCGAGCGAGGCGATGACCGAACGAGCATCTCGGCTCTGGAGGGCGTCGTTGGTAGCGGCGGCCGTGAGGGTTCCAAGCGCAGGGACGACGACCACGTCGAACTCTGCGGACTCCGACAGCGGGTGGTCCACCGACAGGGTCATCGATGCCGTCGTGGTCACTCTCCGTTTCGGTCCGAGGATGGCGAGTTCGATCGGGTCGATCCGCGGGTCGACATCGCCGCGGGCTCCGTCGGCCACCCGCACGATGTCGATGACCGACGCGACAGCCGAACCGAAGCAGCCGTCGATCGCGATCAGTCCGATACGCATGGCGTAAACAATAGCAATACTGCCGTATACGCCACTTCTCACATGCCCTCGCTCGTCATACGCTGAACTCGCTTCACCAAGAGACCTCGACACCTAGGAGAACCCCTCATGTCCACACCCGCATCACTTCCGTATGCCTTCGTCGCCAAGATCGTCGCGGCCGATGGACAGCACGACGCGCTCGCCGATCTGCTCGCCGGCGCTGTCGCGCTCGCCAACGAAGAAGTAGGAACGATTGTCTGGTTCGCGGTCAGGACCCACGCCGACACCTTCTGGATCTTCGATGCATTCCCCGACGAGGCCGCTCGCGACGCCCACGCCAACGGCGCCATCGTCGCAGCCCTGATGGCCAACCAACACCTCCTCGGCGCAGCACCCGAGATCCTGGCGGCCGACGTCCTCGCGTCCAAGCTCCCGTAGTCCGCCAACGCACGAGACGACCGCGCCCCGCCGAGCCGTCGCCAGGTCGCGACGCAACGCAACGCCACGCTGCGTTGCCGAGCGGTGCGAGGCCTATCGGCACACGGACAGGATGCCGGCCGCGAGCGCTCAGCCGGCGAGGGGTCCGTCGCAGAGGAGAGCGACGTCGGTGTCGGGCAGAGCCGTGAGGCCAGTGCATCGCGCGACCACCAGAACCGAACCGCCCCTGCCCTGCGTTTCCGCAGGTCAGGGGCTGTTCGCCGGATCCGCCTGTCGGAATCGAACCGACGACCTAATCACGTCGGCTTTGCGTCTATCGCTTGATGCGCCCACTGGGCCAACGAGCCGCTGACCTGCGCAAACGCCGAGCGTGGGGGACGCCGCCATCCGGTGGTGACCGACGACGACCGACCAGTACCGACCGTTTCACCGGAGCTTGCGGCGGCGTCGAAGCCATCCATCCGAAAGACCTCGACGTGTCCGACGCTACCCCGCCGGCCGGCTTCGGCCGCCCTGACCTGACCGCCTTCGCTCGACTCGACGGCCTCGGTCTGAGCGTGACCGGACAACGACTTGAACCGGATCGTGCGGTCCTCGCGTGCCGCGTGGTGGAACCAGACCAGTGGTGCCGACGGTGCGGCAGCGAAGGCGCTGCTGGCGACCGACCGTGCTGGAGGTTGTAGTGCGCCGCTACCGCTGTGCCGACTGCGGACACGTGTGGCGCCAAGACACCAGCGCCGCGGCGGAGCCACGCGCGAAGCTCTCGCGCACCGGGCTGCGGTGGGCGCTGGAAGGGATCGTGGTCGCACACCTCACCGTCGCCCGTGTCGCCGAGGGACTCGGGGTCGCGTGGGACACCGCCAACAACGCGGTCCTGGCTGAAGGCAAGCGGCTGCTGATCAACGACCCCACGCGGTTTGAGGGCGTGAAGGTCATTGGCGTCGATGAGCACGTCTGGCGCCACACCAGGCGTGGCGACAAGTACGTCACCGTGATCATCGACCTCACCCCGGTCCGCGATGGCGCCGGCCCAGCAAGGCTGCTGGACATGGTCGAGGGCCGTCGAAGGCGGCGTTCAAGACCTGGCTCGCCGACCGCGACGACGCCTTCCGTGACGCGGTCGAGGTGGTCGCGATGGACGGCTTCACCGGGTTCAAGACCGCCGCTGCAGAGGAGATCCCGGACGCGGTCACGGTGATGGATCCCTTCCACGTCGTGCGCCTGGCCGGTGACGCCCTCGACAGGTGCCGGCGCCGGGTCCAACTCGCGATCCACGGGCACCGTGGGTTCAGGGACGACCCGCTCTACAAGTCGCGGCGCACGCTGCACACCGGCGCGGACCTGCTCACCGACAAGCAGAGCGACAGGCTATGCGCGCTGTTCGTTGATGACGCTCACGTCGAGGTCGAGGCGACCTGGGGTGTCTACCAGCGCATGATCGCCGCCTATCGCCACGAGGACCGGCAACGTGGCCGCGAGCTCATGGAGAAGCTGATCACCGACCTCAGCGCCGGCGTCCCCAAGGTGCTCACCGAGCTCACCACCCTGGGCCGGACCCTGAAGAAGCGAGCCGCTGACGTGCTCGCCTACTTCGAACGACCCGGCACCAGCACCGGGCCGACCGAGGCGCTCAACGGACGGCTCGAACACCTGCGCGGCTCCGCACTCGGGTTCCGCAACCTGACCAACTACATCGCCCGAAGCCTGCTCGAGACCGGCGGCTTCAGACCCCAACTCCTACACCCCCGATTGGGATGAGCCGGTTTGGCCCGGATGGGCTGCCCTTCGTGACGATCCGCCGCTAGCGCTCCGGACGTCCTCGGGCGTCACGAAGGGTCGCCGCACACCACTCGGTACGTGTCCCGCCCAGCGTTCTTCGCCTCGAAAAGCGCGCGGTCGGCAGTCTTCAGGGCCAGGTCCACGAGCGCGCCGTCGGTGGCGGGGCGGTGCTTGCCCTCATAGACGACCGCGCCGACGCTCACGGTGATGCGAGGCTCGCAGGGCAGGCCGATCTGGGCGGCCCGGATGCGATTGGCCAGTCCGTTGGCCGAAACGCGGTCCAGGGAGCCGGCGATCGCGAACTCGTCGCCGCCGAGGCGCCCGACCACCCCTGTGTTCCCAACGGCATCCACGAGCACAGCTGCCAACCGTTCGAGAACGTCGTCGCCAACGGCATGCCCGTGGCGATCGTTGATGGCCTTGTAGTTGTCGATGTCCACCACGACGATCGTGAAGGGCCGCGTCGTCTGCCGGGCTGCCGTTTTCGCTATGTAACGGAACCCGCGCCGATTGAGCACGCCGGTCAGCGGGTCGGTGTTGGCCGACTCGATCTGAAGGCGTAGAGCGCGTTTCGACTCCGCGCTGTAGATGGCTATCAGGCCCACGGTGCCATTGGCCGCGAGCAACGACACCATGATCCCGTAGAGCGCGGTCGATCCGGGCAGCGTGTCGTCGAGTAGCGCTCTCACGCCGATGGTGACGATCACGGCGGTCGAGAAGACGACATGACAGACCATCGCCTGGATGCGGAGAAAGTGCGCGACGTAGCCGCCGATGACCGCGAACAGCGCCGTGCCCTGCAGTGCCATGACCGGCGTCTGGAACGTGGCCAGCGCCGCGGTCAGTCCGAGGTCGGCGTAGATGACGAAGGCGGTGTTGGCGCCTCGCATAGGCATCGTCTCCGACAACCAAATGGTTCGCAGATCGATGCGCGCGATGAGGATCGCGACCGGCACCGTGGTGGCGCTGATGGCGATGAGCGCGCCCATCCGAACCGGGCTCCCCGCCGCACCATCCGGCGACGTCACCGCCAGGACACCCAACAGGCCGATGGCCAGCGTCAGGCCCGCTATTCCATATCGGGGTAGCCGTTCGGAGATCTCGATCTGATCCATGACATATCGAGGATCCTCGTACGCTTTGGTCCGCGCGGCGTGGGTCGCCTCCCCAAGATTCCCCACGCCTGCAGACCGATTCTCATCGACAAACACCGTTCGCGTCCCGCCCCTGTGCACTGCTGACAACGAACGCGACTCCGTCAGACCCCCATGAAAGGGACACGTTCTTCAAGTTGCGATTGTAGAACGTACATCGCTGGCGCGGGTGGTGAGGGGTTGGCGCCGCGTTACTGCGCGACAGTCGAGTCCACGACGGCCACCGCGCTCAGTGCCGTTCCAGGATCGCCGCGAGATCCGCGCCGTCGGGCAGCGCGCCGTACTCGAACGCGCGGTTGCCGCCCAGCCGCGCGGCGATGAACGCATCGGACACCTCGGCCGGGGAGAACCGCACCAGCAGGGAGGCTTCCAGCGCCAAGGCCATGGATTCAACAACTCCGCGGGCGCGTCGTTGCGCCGTTGCCGCGTCGGCGCGAACCAGTTCACCCAGCTGATCACGCAGCCGTTCGAGGTGCAGGTCCAGGGTGCGGTTGGCTCCCAGTGCGATGTTGATCTCGGCGTCGAACGCCGCGATCGACTCCGGCTCGCGGGTCATGGCCCGCAGCACGTCGAGTGCGATGACATTCCCGGAGCCTTCCCAGACGGCCATGACCGGTTGCTCGCGGTAGCGCATGGCCAGGGGGAATGCCTCGGTGTAGCCGTTGCCGCCGAGACACTCCAGCGCCTCGTAGGAGTGGTGGGGTCCACGCTTGCAGATCCAGTACTTGGCGACCGCGGTGGCAAGGCGACGGAACGCCTTCTCCTGATCGGTGGCGTCCTCGTCATGGGCGCGAGCCAGGCGCATGGCGGTGATGGTGGCGGCTTCCGATTCCAGGGCGAGGTCGGCGAGCACGGCGGTCATCGCCGGCTGATCGGCCAGCGTCGCGCCGAAGGCGGCCCGGTGGCGAGCGTGCCACACCGCCTCGGCCACAGACTGTCGCATTCCGGCGGCACTGCCGAGGACGCAGTCCAGACGGGTCTGCGCAACCATCTCGATGATGGTGCGCACGCCACGGCCCGGTTCGCCGACCATCACCGCGACGGTGCCGTCGAGTTCGATCTCCGACGACGCGTTCGACTTGTTGCCGAGCTTGTCTTTCAGTCGCTGGATGCGGAAGACGTTGCGGGTGCCGTCGGGCAGAACGCGGGGCAGCAGGAAGCACGAGAGTCCCTCGCCGCCGGGGCCTTGCGCCTGCGCGAGGACCAGGAACGCATCCGACATCGGTGCCGAGCAGAACCATTTGTGTCCGGTGAGCAGATAGTCGGCGCCCGGCCCGCCACGGCCGACCGGTGTGGCAACCGTCGTGTTCGCGCGCACATCGGAGCCACCCTGCTTCTCCGTCATCGACATGCCGAAGACTGCCGATTCCTTGGTGGCCGACAGATCGGGGGAGTAGCTGCGTGACAGTGCTTTCGGCACCCAGTGCGCGGCGACGTCGGGCTGCAGCTCCAGTGACGGAATCACCGCGTGGGTCATCGACACCGGACAGGCGTGACCGGGTTCGATCTGCCCGAACAACATGAAACCCGCGGCACGGGCGACGTGTGAGCCGGGCTGCGGGTCGGCCCAGCAGCGTGTGTGCGAGCCGTGGGCCACCGACGCCTCGATGATCCGGTGGTAGGCGGGGTGGTATTCGACCTCGTCAATCCGGTTGCCCCAGCGGTCGTGGGTGTGCAGCACCGGGGTGATGGTGTTGGCCAGGTGCGCGTCGTGCTGAAACTGCGCACTGCCCACGTGCGCGCCGATCGCCCGGAGCTCATCTTCCGCCCAGCCCGCGTCGTGGCGTCGGATCGCTTCGACAAGAACGGTATTCATGTCGAACTCGTTGATGTCGACACGCGGAGCGGACTGGTTGAGGACGGTGTGTGTGAGATGCGGTTGCGGTTGAGTGGTGGTCTCGGTGGAGTGTGTCATGGGTTGTCCTTTCGAAGCGGCGCAACTGGTCTCGATACGCCGTCTCGCCTAGGGGCTCGACGGCTACTCGACCAGCGACGGGGGAGGCGTATGCTCGTTTGTTCCGACTGCTGTTCTTTTCGCTGGTCGGTCTCGATGCAGGCCTTCGTAAGCTCGGTCGCGACGGAGTAAGTGACCCCCCGCTGGTCGATCTCGATACAGGCCCTCGCAAGCTCGGTCCCTACTCGATCCAAGGAGTAGGTCGCGAACGGAGTGAGTGACCGTATCGAGACCACGTCAAATGGCATGCGCCAACACCCGATCCGGGATCTGCAGGTTGGTGAACACGATCGCGACCGCGTCCTCGAGCCGATCCCCGAGGTGATCGCCGACGGCCGCCTGCTGGATGACGAGCCCGAAGATGGCCGACCAGAACGCTTTTGCCTCCACGTCGATCGGTGCCCGCAGCTCCCACCCTGTCCGCACCAGAGTCCGCATCAACGCTTCGGCGCCGCGCTCGTGCAACACCTGCAACGTGTCCGCGATCTGCGGTCGAAGGTCGGAACGACGCGACGCCATCGACATCGCGGTCGTGAACAACTCGACCTTGCGCGCCTGCTCACCGAGCAACGTCGAGATGAGGGCGTGGGTGTAATCGCCAACCGTCGTGGCCGCGCCGGCGGCATCTTCTGCGGCACGGCCGGCGCGCAGTACCGCGGTGCACGCGACTTCGGTGAACAACTGCTCTTTGGATCCGAAGTAGTACGTGACCTGGTTCGGATAGGCGTCAGCTCGGTGGCAGATCTGGGCGACCGACGCCGTCTCTCCCTGCTCAGTGAATACCTCGGCCGCCGCGCGCAGCAGGGAGTCGCGGGTGGCCTTGCCGGCTTCGCGACTACCGCGACGTGACGTGGTCATGTGATGAGGGTCGCACATTCTTGTTTGTCATACAAACAAGAATGTGCGGGTGTCGTCCAAGCGCACACCGTCGATATCATGTGCCTGATATCGGAGGTGGCAAAAAAATGGAACAGATCCTCATCCGCAATTTACCCGCGGGGACCAAGGCCGCCCTGCGGGCGCGTGCCGAGCAGCATCGCAGGTCGGTAGAGGCGGAGGCTCGCGAGATCCTCGCCGAAGCGCTTGAGCGGGAGCCGGTCACGCTCGTCGACCTGCTGAGTTCCGATGAGGGTGCGGACATCGATTTCGAGCCCGAACGCCTCGGTCTGACTGTCCGATCTGCCGAGTTGTGAAGTACGTCTTGGATACCAACGTGGTATCCGCGCTGAGGGTCCGGGGACGCAACCGACAGGTCGAGATCTGGGCGGCGTCCGTATCGGTGACCGACCAGTTCGTGACGGCGATGACCATGGCAGAACTCGAGTGTGGCGTGGTCACCAAGGAGCGATCCGACCCAGCGCAGGGAGAAGTATTGCGCCGTTGGTTCGAGGAACGGGTCCTGCCTGCATTCGCCGACCGTGTGTTGCCGTTCGATCTGCCCGCAGCACGGGTCTTGGCGACCTATCGGGTGCCCGAGCATGCTCCGTTCGAAGATGCTGTCATCGCTGCTATCGCCCATGCCACCCAGATGACCGTGGCGACACGCAATACCAAGCATCTCGAGCCGCTCGGCGTCCGGTGCGTCAACCCGTGGGAACCGAAGGTCTGAGGTGAAACTCAGAACCCGAGCCCACAGATCAAGTCGTTGAACGTGACGCGGCGATGCTGAGATCCGACCTGTTCCTCACCGTTTCACCCCCGCCGGCCACCGCTCGGTGATCATCTCCGTCATCGCGTCGACCCACTCCTCGTCGAGTGCGGCGTCGCGGCGGATGAGGATGCGGAAGATCGCGGTGCCTGCCACCACTTCGGCGAGCATGGGGAGGTGGTCGTCGGCGCGGCGTTCCTGGCCGAAGTGCGTTTCGAATGCGCCGAGGTTGCCGGCCAGCCGGGTGATCATCATGGTGTGGACCTGGGGGTCGGCGACGGTGTCGGCGATCAGGCCGGGTAGCGCCATGCGCACCTCGGGCCGGTCGAACATCGTGCGGACGGTGTCGACCACAGATCGGATGTCGGCGTGGATGTCGCCGGAGCTGAGAGGGGTCGGGATCGAGTCGGTGGGCAGGACCGCCTCGTGCACGAGTTGGGCTTTGCCGGCCCAGCGTCGGTAGATGGCGGCGGTGGTGGTTCCGGCTCGTGCGGCGATCGCCGACAGTGACAGGGCCGAATAGCCCGACTCGAGCAGCAACTCCCGTGTCGCCGTGACGATCGCCGCGTCGATGCGGCTGTCGCGGGGACGGCCCGGTGGGGATGAGGCGGGCGCGCTTGTCTCAGACCCCTTGCCTCGGCTGACGCTTTCTGCTGTCATGAGTTCCACCTTAGTTCCAATACAGTGTGCATCGTATTTGAGGGAGTGTCGGTGAAGCTGAGCCCGCTCGACGAGTATCCGATCCATCAGACGCCGACTCCGGTCTCCTGGCCGGCCACGTCCGATCGAAATTTCTACGACCGCTCGTATTTCAACGTGCTCGACCGTGGCGGGCGGTTCATGGCGCTCACCGGCATCGGCTACTACCCGCGGCTCGGTGTCAAGGACGCCTATTTCGTCGTCCGGCACGGCGATACGCAGACCGCGGTGCATCTGAGCGACGCCATCGACGACGATCGGCTGAATCAACACGTCAACGACTACCGCCTCGACGTCATCGAACCCCTACAGCAGATACATCTGACGATGGACGAGACGGAGGGTATCGCCGCGGACCTCACGTGGCGCGGTTTGTTCTCCGCTGCGCTCGAGCGTCCACACGACATGCTGACCGACCGTCGAGTGACCCTGCAGGCGTGCCGGTTTGCCCAACTCGGTAGCTGGGAGGGGTGGATCGACGTCGACGGTGAACGGCTGATCGTCGAGCACGATGCCAGCGTGGCCAGCCGCGACCGTTCGTGGGGGATCCGTCCGGTCGGCGAGGCCGAACCGGGTGGACGTCCCGACACATCCTTCCGCGGGATGTGGTGGTTGTACCTGCCTTTGGCGTTCGACGACTATCAGTTGTTCCTGATCCTGCAGGAGGACCCGGACGGTCATCGCAGCCTCTACGACTGCACCCGACGATGGCGTGACGGCCGAGTCGAACAGCTCGACGGGGTACGCGTCTCCGTCCACTACACGTCGGGCACTCGGATTCCCTACGGTGCGCACGTCGAGTTCCAGAACCGCGACGGTGATCGGTTTCAGCTCGACATCGAATCGAAGCTGTTCGCACCCATCGCTTTTGGTGCGGGGTACGGTGGTGACGCGACCTGGGCGCACGGCACCTGGAAAGGCGAGTCCTTCGTCGAACGCGTCAGCTTCGACCTGACCGATCCCGAGGTGATGGCCAAGGCTCCGTTCAGCCTCATCGACCACGTCGCCGAAGCAGTGTGCACCGAACCCGACGGTCGGAAGTGTCATGGTGCGGGACCATTCGAACACGGTGTCCTCGGGCCACATCATCCGTCGGGCTTCACCGACTGGACCGACGGAGCGAAGTAGGCAGCCGATGAAGGTCATGACAGCCCTGTTCGGGCCCACCGACGCCGTCGACCGCGCACGAGCTCTGCAGGAGGCCGGCGCGTCAGGCGTCTTCACTTTCGAAGGCCCGCACGACGTGTTCACCCCGCTGGTGCTGGCGTCTGGGGTGCGCGGTCTCGATGTGATGTCCAACGTCGCGATCGGACTGCCCCGCAACCCGATCCAACTCGCTCACCAGGCCAACGACCTGCAACTACTGAGTGAGGGTCGGTTCGTCCTGGGCCTGGGCACCCAGGTGCGCGCCCAGATCGAGAAGCGCTACGGCACCGAGTTCGACCACCCGGTGGCGCGGATGAAGGACATGGTGGGAGCGCTGCGCGCAATCTTCGTCACGTGGCAGAACGATGAACGACTCGACTACCGCGGCGAGTATCACCGGCACACCCTGATGACCCCGACCTTTGTGCCCGGGCCGAACCCGTACGGTCCGCCACCGATCTATCTCGGGGCGCCGGGCCCGCGGATGACCCGGATGACTGCCGAGGTGGCCGACGGCTTACTCGTGATGCCGTTCGGCACCAAGCGATTCCTCCACGAGGTGACGATGCCGGCCGTCCGCGCCGGCCTGTCCGCCGCCGGACGCGCGGACGACGATTTCGAGGTGGTGCCGGAGATCATCGTCTCGGTCGGAGACGACCATACCTCGACTCGAATGCTGTTGGCCTTCTACGGTTCTACCCCCGCCTACCGGCCAGTCCTGGACGCCCACGGCTGGGGCGAACTGCAGCCGGAACTCAACGCGATGTCCAAGCAGGGACGCTGGCGGGACATGGCCACGTTGATCGACGACGACATACTGCACACCATCGCAGCCTGCGGCACCCCGACCCAGATCGCCACGCACATCCGCGACCGCGCCGATGGGGTATCCGATCGGATCTGCCTCTATCAACCGGGGCCGATCGACCCCGATGCGTTGGCCGAGATCGTCGACGCGTTGACCTGACCATGTCGCCGATCACGATTGAACTCGCGGACGTCGCCGACGTCCGCTACGGCGGAAAGGCCGCCGGACTCGCCGAACTCGGCCGCGTCGGACTACCGGTGCCGCCGGGGTTCGTCATTGCCGAGGTCACTGCTCAAGCCTCCGCAGATACCGCTGTGCAACGGTTCTCGCAGATGGTTGCGGCTGGTCAGGTCCCGGTGGCGGTGCGCTCGTCCGCGGTCGGCGAGGACGGCGTCGAGCAGTCCTTCGCCGGGCAGTATGACACCGTGCTGGGCGTCGATTCGGTCGACGACTTCGTCGCGGCGGTCCAACAGTGTGCCGCCTCCGTGCATTCGCGGCGGGCCACCGCGTACCGCGCCGATCAGGACGCCATTATGAATGTGGTTGTCCAACAGATGGTCGACGCGCGCGCAGCCGGTGTCGTATTCACCGCGGACCCGACCACCGGACGTCGTGATTTGGTGGTGATCGACGCCGTCGGGGGTCTGGGTGAGTCATTGGTCGACGGCTCGGCATCACCCGACCACACCATCCTCGACGATACTGGTACACCGATAGTGCACGAACTCGCTGGGGCGCAACCGGTTCTGTCATCCACCGAGATCGCCGACATCCGCACCGGCGCACTGCGTGCCGCACACCACTGGGGTGAGCCGATGGACCTCGAATGGGCGATCGACCACGACGGACGGTTGTGGTGGCTGCAGGCCCGGCCCATCACCACCCTGCCCGGCGATCTCGGCGAGATGGACTCGCCGGTTGCCGGAGCCGATCACGTCTACACGCGCTGCAACATCGGCGAGATGATGCCCGGCGCATTCTGCCCGCTCACCGCGGCGGTGTCCGGGTACGCCATCGACCGTGCGATGCAGCAGATCCAAGTGGTCGCGCGAGCCCAGCCCGGCTACGAACGGCCGTGGCTGCAGGTCGGCTACTTCTCGGGGCACATGTTTCTCAACCTCACCGAGGGCACGGCTCTGAGCTCGGGCATCCTCGGCAATTCCCTCGAACAGTTCTCCACGTCGATCTGTGGGCGGGTGATCGACGAGTTGAAACCGAAACCGCCGCAACCATTCCGCCGAAAGCTCGGCAACACCATTCGACTCAGCGCCCATGCCCTGTCCGTCGGGCCGGCGGTCCGGCACCTGGGTGCCCAGATCGCTGAGTTCGAGATACCAACTGGCAACGATCCGCGAAGCATCCTGCAACAGTTGGAGTCCGGCGTCGAGCGCTACTGCGATGTCACGCTGACCCATGTGCGCTCCTCGTCGCGGGCCGCAGTGGCCGCCAACATCCTGGAGAGCGTGCTGATCCGGCGGGCGCTACAACAGGGGCAGACCGAGGAGGACGGGCGGACCGAGGCCGCGCAGCTGATGGCCGGCGCCAGCGATGTCGAGAGCGCGCTCATGCTCGGCGAACTCGATGCGGTGGTCCGGTTGATTGCCGCCGACCCCATGGCGGCGGACGCGTTCCTCTCGGTCACGCCCGAGCGTGCCGTCACCGCTGTGCGCGCCGGCGACGATGAGGCCGCATCGGCGTTGCGTCACTTCCTGAGTCGTCACGGACACCGCGGCTACCGCGAGTTGTGCATGCGCGACCCGTCCTGGGCGGAGGACCCCGCCGGACTGGGGACGATGATGCAGGCCATGCTGCGTGCCACGCACGATCGCGCAGAGCGCGCCCCGACCCGAGTGCAGGTCGACGCGCCCACATCCGCAACGATCCGACTGCTCGCCAGATGGGCGAAGGCCGGTGCCCGCGGACGTGAGGAGACGAAGTCGAGGATGGCGCTGATGGCCCACTCGCTCAAACTCGGCTATCGGCACCTCGGTGAGGTCCTCGCCGCGGCAGGGCGATTGCCCGACGCCGACCTCGTCTTCTTCTTCGACCGCGCCGAACTGCACCGCATCGTCGGCGTAGAGAACATCGACGGCCTCGTCACACGCGCGCAGCAGCGTCGCGCGGCCCTGGCCTACCAAGACGCGCTGGAAATCGACGACGTGTCGATCGGGCGGCCCACCGCGCGCATCGCGCCACCGCCACGGCTGGTGGGTGACGATGCGATTGTCGGCCGCCCCGCCGGGCGCGGGGTGGCCGAGGGCGTGGTGCGTGTCGCGAAGACCATCGCGCAGGCACGCGACGTCCAGCGCGGCGAGATCCTGGTCGCTCCGGTCACCGACGTCGGATGGACGCCGTACTTCACCGTCATCGCCGCTCTCGTCACCGACATCGGCAGTTCGGTCTCACACGGAGCTGTGGTGGCCCGCGAGTACGGGCTGCCCTGCGTCGTCAACACCCTCATCGCCACCCAGGTACTCGTCACCGGCGACCGGGTGCGGGTGGACGCGGACCGCGGGTTGGTCACCCGTCTTGAGAAGGCCTGAGGGCCGGAGTTCGCAGACTCCACCCGGTGCCGACGGCCGCCTACTCGATAGGGTGGCCGGATGGCCGGAACCTCGACGCGACTGCTTCCCGGCCTCGTCTACGCAGCACTGACCACGGCCGTGGTCAGTTCGCTCGGCATGCTGCTGGTGCCCAGCGTCGCTGAAGAATATGACGTCGCCGTCGGGACCGCGCAGTGGATGTTGACCATCAACCTGCTGGTCGGCGCGGTGACCACGCCCGTGATGGGACGGCTCAGCGACGGCCCGCACAAGAAACGTCTGCTGATCTGTGCGCTCGCGGTGATCCTGCTCGGATCGGTGATGGCCGCGGTCGCGCCGACGTTCGCGGTGTTCCTGGCCGGCCGCGCACTGCAGGGACTGTCGTACGGCATCGTGCCTGTCACGATCGCGCTCGCACGCCGTTATCTCTCCGACGACCTGGTGCGGCCGGGGATCTCGGCGCTGTCGGTGACGGTGGCCACGGGGCTGGGCGTCGGCTACCCGCTGACCGGTGTGCTCGCGTCCGGATTCGGGTTCCGCATGGCGTTCGTCGCCGCCGCGATCTTCCTCGTCACCGCGATGGTGACGGTCTGGGCGGTGGTGCCCTCCGGGCCCGACGAACGTGCTCCCCGGCAACGGTTCGACGTGCCCGGCGCGGTACTTCTCGGCGCAGGCCTGTCCGCGGTGTTGCTCGCCGTCAGTGAAGGTCCCGATTGGGGGTGGCTGAGTGTGCGGACCATCGGGGCGTTCGCCGTCGGTGTCGCGGTGCTCGTCGGCTGGGGAGTGGTGGAACTGCGCACTCCGCATCCGATGATCAACCTGCGCATCTTCCGACACACCGACGTGATCCTCGCCAACGGCACCGCGATCGGACTCGGTGCGGCCCTCTACATCGGGTTGTCCGTCGCCAGTCTCATCGCGCAGGCACCCACCGACACCGGCTACGGCATCGCCCTGCCGCTGCTGTGGGCGGGTTTTGTGATGCTGCCGCTGTCGGTGGGGAGTTTCGGCGCGAATCGGGTGGTCCGACTGCTCGCCGCGCGCGTCGGCCTACCCACCCTGCTGCGGGTGGGCACCGCGACCATGGCCGTCGCGGCGTTTCTGATGTTGTTCGCGCACGACGCGCTGTGGGAGATCCTGATCGGGATGTTCCTGTTCGGCGTCGGCCTCGGCACCGCGTACGCCGCGATGCCCGCGTTGATCGCGCGCACCGTCGTCACCGAGGAGCTCGGCAGTGCGGTCAGTTTCAATCAGGTGTTGCGAACCGTCGGCGGTGCCGGCGGAAGCGCATTGTCGGGGGCGGTGCTGGCCGCCCACCCCGGGCTGGGCACCTTCCCGGACAACAGCGGCATCGTGCTCGCGCTGGCGTTGAGTGCGATCGGCTGTTCGATCGTGTTTGTGGCGTTGGTGGTGCACTTCGTGGTGCGTCGGTGAGACATGCCGGTGCGCGTGATCAGGACTCACCCACCGCGAACTGCTTGCGGTACGCGCGCGGCGTGACCTGGTAGGCGCCGGCGAACTTCTGTCGCAGTGTGACGCCGCTGCCGAATCCGCAGGCGGCGGCAACGGCTTCGACGGTCCAGTCGGTGGTCTCGAGGAGCTTGCGTGCCTCCTCGAGACGGCGCTCCAGGATCCAACGTGCCGGGGTGGTTCCGGTGGCGTCGCGGAAGTGCCGGACAAAGCTGCGCCGACTCATCCGCGCCTGCGCGGCCAGGATGTCGACGGTCAGTGGACCGTCGAGCCGGGCCATTGCCCAATCGAGGACATCGCCGATCGCACTGTTGTGCGCCGGCCGAGACAATGGCCGCTCGATGTATTGCGCCTGACCGCCCTCGCGGTGCGGGGCCACCACCAGTGACCGCGCCACCCGTGCGGCCGCAGCCGATCCCAGATGGGTGCGGACCAGATGCACACAGGCGTCGATCGCCGACGCGGTGCCTGCGGAGGTGAGAACGTCGCCGTGATCGATGTAGAGCACCGACGAGTCGACCTGAGGACCCGGACGTCGTTGTGCCAGCAGGTCCATCGCCTCCCAGTGGGTGACCGCGCCACGGCCGTCGAGCAGCCCGGCATCGGCGACGGGAAAGGCGCCCAGGCACAGGCCGACGACGGTGGCTCCGCGATCATGGGCGTCGGTGATCGTTCGCCGCAATGTGGGTTCGAGGCCGGGTAACGACAGCGGCCACGACGGCATGATCACGATGTCGGCATCGTCGGTGGTCTCGGGACCACCCACATCTCCGATCGAATACCCCTCGGCAGTGCGAATAGAACCGGCGTGATCCGACCACAGTGTCGTTGACCAATCGGTGGCGATGCCCAGGCGGTCGATCTCGCCGAACACCATCAAGGGCGCGGCCAGGTGGAACATGGTGATTCCGTCGAAAGCGTGGATCGCAATCCGCATGACCGTCACCTTCCTCATTGGCCTGAACTCATCGAAAGTATGCATTCGTGCCACTCGCGCGGGCAAGGGGTGGAGCGAAGAATCAACACCGTTCACCCGCTGACACAGGAGGAAGCATCATGACCGCGCCGCGCACTCATCGTCGTCGACGTCCAACAGGACTACTTCGACGGTCCGCTTGAGATCCAGTACCCGCCGCGCGACGACACGCTGGCCAACATCGTCACGGCGATCGACACCGCGACCGACCACGAGGTCCCGGTGGTGCTCGTTCAACATCAGATGCCCTACGGCGCACCGGTGTTCGTCGAAGGAACCGATGGTTGGCAGCTGCACCCGGAGATCGACCGGCGGGCGGGCGCGGCGGCCAAACGCGTGCACAAGTTGTACGGCAGTGTCTTCGCCGGTACCGACGCCGACGATTGGCTGCGTCAGCGCCACATCGACACGATCACGATCGTCGGCCACATGGCCAACAACTGTGATCTCGCAACCGCGGTAGAGGCCGAGGGGCTGGGGTTCACTGCCGAGATCCTTTCGGACGCAACCGGTGCCATCCACCTCGCCAACGAGGCCGGAACAGTCTCCGCGCAGACTCTGCACGACACGCTCATGGTGCTGTTCCAGTCGAATTTCGCCGCCGTGACGTCCACGGAGAAGTGGATCGCTGCGGTGGACTCCGGCACGGCGAGTGAGAAGAACAATCTGGTGGTCTCGGCTCTACAGGGCCGCGACGCCGCGGCTGCGACAGCCTGAAAAGCGGCGATCGGCGTACGTTGGACCCATGGCACAACATTCCGTCACCAGCGTCGACCGCGGGCCGCACACGGTGTCCCGCCAGGTCATCGTGCACGCCTCCGCTGCCGAGGTGTTCGCGTTGGTGGCCGATCCGCACCGTCATCCGCAACTCGACGGGTCGGGCACCGTTCGGGACACGCCGGTGACGGGGCCCGACAGGCTCGGCCCCGGCGCGCGATTCAGCGTCGGGATGAAGCAATACGGCGTGCCCTACAAGATCACCTCGACGGTCACCTCGTTCACCGAGGACGAGCTGGTGGAATGGCAACACCCGATGGGGCACAGGTGGCGGTGGGAGTTCGAGGCGGTGTCGCCCTCTCAGACGCGGGTCACCGAGACCTTCGACTACTCGACGATCAAGGTGCCCAAGATCATCGACCTGCTCGGCTACGACAAGAAGAACGGCGCGGGAATCGAGGGCACGCTCTCGGCGTTGGCGGCACGCTGGCCCGGATGATCGTCGGCGCCGTTACTCTTCATTAGATCTCGGTCGCGTATTCTTCGTTGATCTTGACGGCAAGTACCGGCACCGGTGCTTGGAGTAACAGTCGTTGACTCAGGCTGCCCAGCAAGGCTTTACCGGTCGGAGAGCGCCGGCGCACGCCGATGACGAGGCGATGGACCCGTCGCCGGCGGACCTCGTCGAGAACCGTGTCGAACGGGTCTCGCTGTCCGGCGCCGCTACGTTCGATCAGTTCGACGACGACATCGGTGGGTATCAGAGTCTTTGGGAGCGCGGACAGCCCGACGTTGATGATCACGAGGTCGGTGCCGAGGAGCGTGGCTTCCTCGCCTGCGGCGGTGAGTGCGGCGAGGCCTTCGGCGCTGTCGGGGACGGCTACAAGAACGGACATGGCAGCTGCTTTCGGAGTCGCAACGGTGGTCAGGAGTGCTGGATTCGGAAGTCGTCCTCGAACTGCTCGAGGGTACGGCCGCGGGTCTCGGGAGCCATACGCCACATGAAAATGATGGCGAGGACGCCTAGTGCTGCGAACACGAAGAAGGTCGACGAGATGCCGAGTGCGTCGACAGTGGGCGGGAAGCCAAACGCCACAATGGAATTAGCGATCCACAGGGTGAACACGCTGACCCCCATGGCAAACGAGCGGATCTTGAGTGGGAAGATCTCCGACAACAGCAGCCAGGTGAGCGGCCCGATCAACGCCTGCATCGAGAAGACGAATCCGATGACCAGCCCCATGATGACGTAGGGCTTGAGCGAGTTGTCGGGCATGGCGAGTGCGAAGATGCCGACGAGTAGGTGGAATGTTGTGGTCAGCGTGTAGCCGGTGATGATCATCGCGCGGCGGTTGAACTTGTTCATCATCAAGATGCCCACGGTGACGCCCAGGACGCTGAAGAGTCCGTTGGCTGTGTTCGCCAGAATCGCACCGTTGCTCGAGAAGCCTGCGTTCTCGAGAAGCTGTGTGCCGTAATACATGATGACGTTGATGCCACTCAGTTGGGAGAACACCCCGATCCCGATCCCGACGATGATCAGTCGACGGATTCACGGTGTGGCCAGATCGGACCACCCGCCGGTCTGCGATTCCTTCTCCTCCAGCGCGAGAGCCTGGACTTCGGCGAGTTCGGCCTCGGCGCGCTCCGGGGAGCGGACCTGGCGTAGCACCTCCAGGGCCTCGTCGTCGCGGCCCTTCGACGAGAGCCACCGCGGGCTCTCCGGCATTCGGAGCATGCCGACGAACAGTCCGATCGCCGGAGCCAGCGCGACCAGCAGCATGTACCGCCAGACCGAGTCATGTTCGCCCCAGATGTTTAAGATGATCGCATTGATGACGAAGGCGGCGAACTGGCCGGAGACGATCATGACCTCGTTGCGGGTGACGATGCTGCCGCGCCGTTCCACCGGAGCCATCTCGGCGAGGTAGACGGGCACCGTGGCCGACGCTCCGCCTACCGCCAATCCGAGGATGAATCGGAAGATGCCGAGCGTCTCCCAGCTTGGGGCGAGTACACAACCCAGTGTGCCGACCATGAAGATGGTCGCCAGCATCAGGATGTTGCGTCGACGACCCTGGCTGTCGGCCATGCGGCCGCCGATCAACGCGCCGATGGCGGCGCCGAAGTTCAGCACACTCACCACGAACCCCTCCATGGTTGCGGTGAGGCCCAGGTCCTCACGCATGGGTTCCAGCGCGCCATTGATAACGCCGGTGTCGTAGCCGAACAGCAGCCCCCCGAAGGTGGCGATGACGGCGATGTAACCGAGACGCTTCGAGTGGGGGCCGGGATGATCGGCCGGCAGGGTCGGGTGGGACGTCGACGAGGGAGCGGTGGTTCGGCTTCCGGTCGATTGTGGGGTGTCGAACATCGTCGATCCTGTCTACGCACTGAAGCCCCGCGGCGATGCCGCCCGACGGCGTGCGTTTTGTGGTGTGGCGAGGTGCCGAATCGCTCATCGTGACGGTTCGTGAGCGACTGGCTGGCTCGTGCTATTAGCACGTGCTAATGACTATGACCCACATCACTGGGGATGTCAAGAGTTTGTCCGGACATACTTGGATCGGAGCTAGGATTCAGGTCCGACGCCCGGGACGGGACCCGTGCTGCCACGGACACAGAGAGCGGGACTCACCACTATCTCGACGGTGTCCGTGCGTTGCCCGGCAAGCCGTTCGACGACGGCCCCGACAGCGCGTTGCGCGATCTCTGCGGCGTCCTGACGCACCGTGGTCAGATCGACGAATGGTAGCCGTGAGGTCCGGTCATCGTCGTACCCGATTACCGAGATCTCCCCGGGGACCGATATGCCGGCTCGCACCAGCGTGCCGAGCACACCGAGGGCACAACGGTCATTGGCTGCGATCACGGCGGTCGGACGCCGGGACCACTCCAGGATCTGCTGCGCAGCTGAATACCCCGACATCTCGCTGTAGTCGCCGTCGATGATCTGAATTTCGGCGGCGCGCCCCTGCGCGGTCATGGCATCGATGTACCCTCGGCGACGATCGGCGGCGCCGGGCATCGTGCCGCCGTCGACGTGGGCGATGCGTCGATGACCAAGTCCGACCAGATGATCCACCGCCAACCGCATCCCGGCTTCTCCGTCGGAGTAGACGGCGTCGATTCCGGTGGTACCGCGATGTCGTCCTACCTCGACGATGGGCATCTGTGCGGCAAGGGATGTCAAGCGTTGCGGCGGGAGCTGTGGTCCCACCAGGATCAGCGCTTCGATGCGCGAGCTCAGCATCTCGTCGAGCGCTTCGGCCACCTCGTGGGTGGGCGCAATCGTCCCCAGTGTGATGGCGTAACCGGATTCGGCGACGGCCGGATACATGTTCTCCACGAGGGCGAGTTCGAACGGGTGCTGGCCGGTGAACAGCACACCCAGCAGGCCGCTGCGGGTGCGCCGCAGCAGGCGGGCCGCGCCATCGGGATGATATTCGAGTTCTTTGGCGGCAGCGACGATCTTCTGTCTGGTGCTGGGGCTCGCGCCCGGCTGGCCGCGCATGACCAGCGACACGAGTTGCCGAGATACGCCGACATGCGCCGCAATGTCGGCCATGGTCGGCCGCGGCCGCGCTTGCGGGTTCGTGTGGTCGTGCGCTTCCGAGCCTGTCATCTCACCTGCTTCCAGCTATCCGAGACTACCGGCTGATGAGTCGCGCGCAGGTCGGAGCCGGCCACGTGCCTATCTGGGCGATCGCGCACCATGACGGGGGTACTGCCATTACCTGTTATGACGAGCACTCCCACACGTGCCCGTCGACCCATAACGTGGTCGCCATGAGTGTTCCAACAATGACTCTGAATAATGGCGTCGAGATCCCCGCGCTGGGTTTCGGCGTGTTCCAGACGCCGCCGGAAGAAACCGCTTCGGCCGTGCGGTCCGCGTTGGAGGTGGGATACCGCCACATCGACACCGCGGCCGCCTACATGAATGAGCGAGGGGTGGGCACCGCGATCGCCGAATCCGGACTCGACCGGTCCGAGGTCTTCATCGAGACCAAGATCTGGATCAGCGATTACGGCTACGAGGAAACGCTGCACGCCTTCGACAAGAGTGCCGGCAAACTCGGCGTCGAGCAGATCGACCTGCTCATCCTCCATCAGGCCCTGCCCGGGGAATTCCAGCGAACCATCGACGCCTACCGCGCATTGGAAAAGCTCTACGCAGACGGACGTGTACGCGCCATCGGCGTCAGCAACTTCATGCCGGATCATCTGTCCCGACTGCTGGAGGCGACGTCGGTGGTGCCCGCCATCAACCAGGTCGAGGTGCACCCGTACTTCCAGCAACGCGACGTGTTGGCCACCGACACCGAACATGGTGTGCTGTCGCAGGCCTGGTCGCCGATCGGCGGTATCACCTTCTACCGCGATGGTTCCAAGGGATCGACGTTGGACGATCCGACGATCGGGAAGATCGCTGCGAACCATGGCAAGACGGCGGCACAGGTGATGTTGCGGTGGCACCTTCAGCAAGGCCGCCAAGCCATTCCCAAGTCGGTGACGCCGGCCCGGATCGCCGAGAACCTCGACATCTTCGACTTCGAACTCTCCGAGGCGGAACTGTCGCAGATCGATTCACTCGAGACGGGAATCCGGGGCGGACCAGAGCCGGAACAGGTGACCCTCGAAGCATTCGGTCGAGACATCCCGGAGGCGTGAGACCGTCCTCGGCCGCGGACAGAAAGATCCGCGACCGACCACCCGAGACCGTTGACGACTTCAGACAAATGAGGAGCAATAGTTGCGAGCAACATACATGTACGGCCCCGGCGACGTCCGGATCGAGACGGTGGCCGACCCGAAACTGCACGAGTCCACCGACGCCATCGTTCGCGTGGTCCAGACGTGTGTGTGCGGGTCAGATCTGCACCCATACCACTCGATGGATGCGACGGCCGACGGAGTGCCCATGGGGCACGAGTTCATCGGTATCGTCGAGGAGACCGGTGCCGATGTCACGGTACCCAAGGGGACGCTGGTCATCGGCACCTTCGCGTTCCAGGACAACACATGCGTGTTTTGTCGAGAAGGTTTTCAGACCGCTTGCGTCAACGGTGGCTGGTACGGAACTGCCGATGTGCCAGGCGCTCAGGCAGAACTGATCCGGGTGCCGCAGGCGAACGGCAGCCTGGTGCCGGTGCCGGAGGTGACCGAAAACAGCGAACTCATCCCTAGCTTGCTGACCCTGTCGGACGTGTACCTCACCGGCTATCACGGCGCGCACCTCGGAAAGGTCGAGGCCGGCAAGACCGTCACTGTGATCGGGGACGGCGCAGTCGGCCTGTCCGCGGTGCTTGCCTCCAAGCAACTCGGTGCCGAACGCATCATTCTGATGGGGCGACACACCGACCGCACCGACCTCGGCATCGATTTCGGCGCCACGGACGTGGTTGCCGAACGTGGTGACGAAGGTGTTGCCAAGGTGATGGACCTGACCGGGGGCGAGGGCAGCCATGTCGTCATCGAGGCGGTGGGGCACATGCCGGCCTACGAGCAGGCCTACGGGGTAATTCGCCCCGGCGGCATCATTTCGCGCGTCGGGGTCCCGCAATATGAGGAGGCTCCCGTTGGCTTCGGGTCGATCTTCGGCAAGAACGCCGCCGTCACCGGTGGGCCGGCTCCGGTCCGGGCGTACATCGATGCAGCGATCCCGCGCGTGCTGAATGGCGAGATCAGCCCGGGACGGGTCTTCGATGACCGGGTGAACCTCGCCGACATCGCCCAAGGCTACCAGACGATGGATTCTCGGAAGTCGCTGAAGGTCTTGGTGAATCCCTGACAGACATTTCCAATCGCAGGACGAGGGTCGCCGATGCACTTTTCGACGGTCCTCGTCTTCGTGTGTAGGCCAATCAGATCAAGTGAATGAGAGATATACATGACCGTGACCAACGCATACGGTGCTCCCACTGCCGGTGAGCAGCTGATCCCGGTGCAACTCGACCGCCGCGACGTCGGACCGCATGATGTGAAGCTCGATATCATGTTCTGCGGTATCTGCCACTCAGACATCCACTTTGCGCAGGGCGATTTCGGTCCGCTGCCGGTAGAACCTCTGGTTCCCGGCCACGAAATTGTCGGTGTCGTCACTGAAGTGGGCTCGTCCGTGTCCAAACACAGCGTGGGTGATCGCGTCGGTATCGGTTGCATGGTGGATTCGTGTGGGGAATGCGAGAACTGCCGCGACGGCGAAGAGCAGTACTGCCTCAAGGGGCACACCCTTGTCTTCGGCAGTGCGGACCGCGATGGCAGCTACACGCAAGGCGGCTTCTCGCAGATGATAGTCGCGAACGAGAACTATGTCCTGAGCGTGCCGGATAGCCTGGACCCGGCACTGACTGCGCCGCTGCTCTGCGCCGGCATCACCGTGTACGCTCCGCTCAAGCGCTGGCACGCAGGCCCGGGCAAGAGAGTAGCCGTGGTGGGCCTCGGTGGTCTTGGCCACCTCGGAGTCAAGATGGCCAAGGCCATGGGTGCCGAGGTTACTGTGCTGTCGCGCTCGGAGTCGAAGCGCGATGCGGCGAACGCGCTCGGTGCCGACGACTACGTCGCCACAGGCGATGGCTCGCCGTTCAGCGCTCTCGCCAATCGATTCGACATCGTGCTGAACACCGTGAGTGCGCCGATCGACGTGAACGCATACCTCGGCATGCTCCGGCGAGAAGGCATCCTGGCAAATGTGGGCGTCACCACCGAACCGTTGTCGTACAGCGCCTTCGGACTGATGGAGAACGGCCGGGTGATTGCCGGCTCGCAGTTCGCCGGGATTCGCGAAACCCAGGAGATGTTGGACTTCGCCGCAGAACACGAGATCACCGCCGAGGTCGAACTTGTGGCGGCCGAGCAGATCAACGAGGCGTTCGAGCGGGTTCTGGCCTCGGACGTGCGCTATCGATTCGTCGTCGATTCGTCGTCGCTTGCCGTTGATTCCTGAGTGTCGCGGGACCGTGTGGGGACCGGCGGGTCTTCCGTCGTATCGGTGGATGGATCGCCGGCCCGCGGGACGGCCGCTACATTCGGCCACGACGACGTGACGGTCACCGTCGTCGAGCGTGCCTCCGCGCTCCAATCGGTGGAGCCGCGATAGCGATGGACGACGACCTCCTCGCATTCGCGTCGCGCTCCTTTCTCCTTGTCGATCAACCGACCAGCGTCACCGTCTCGTCCCACGTGGACTCCACTGGCGGCTGTGGCCGCGGGGGCGAGTAGCCGTATTCCTTGGCCGAATCCGTCTGCGGCGATGGGCGCTGTTGCCGACAGATGTCCCATCTGCCGGAGGCCGACTCGTTCGGAAACCTGCGCGAGCGCACCGAGCCCGTCGAATCGGGTCCACAACTCATTCATGGCCGCGTCATCGCTGAACCGCAATGCCCGGGCCACCAGCTGCATGCCGGTATCGGAGACGACATGATCTCCGGCTGCGCGGTTCGGCGTCGACGACATGCCAGAAATGCTATGGTGCCACCTCGGTCTCGAGTGATCAGATCTCGCATGGCGTTTCGAACGACGTTGAACGGGTGGTGTGGTTCCGTGTAAATAGTGCAGCGTGTCGCTTGTGTGAGGGCGTTCCGTCTCAAAGGGGGTAAGGATTGTGCCTCCCACACGTTGTGACAAGCGGATAGTGTCGGGACAGTGCATGAGGTACTGAGCCGTCGGTCATTGTTGGAGATCGCCGCACTTGCTGCGGTGGTGCCGGTTACCGCGAGCGTAGGTGGCTGTTCATCGACCCCGACACCGGCCTCGGGGTCGAACCCGTCATCGACGGACCCGCGACCGGCGGGAAAAGTGTTGTTGGCGTATTTTTCTCGAGCAGGGGAGAACTACTATTACGGCGGCCGGACACAGCTCGAAGTGGGCAACACCGAGGTCTTGGCGCGGATGATCGCGAGCATGTCGTCCGTCGATCTCTACGAGATCGTGCCCGAGGTCGACTATTCCGCGGACTACGACGCGACGGTCGAGCGAAACGTTCGCGAACAGCATGACGACGCACGTCCGGCCATCGCCGGAGAGCTTCCTGATCTCTCCGAGTATTGCACTGTCATCCTGGCCAGCCCGATCTGGAATGTGCGCCCACCGATGATCATGCATACCTTCATCGACGGTGTCGCGTTGCAGGGGTTGACCGTCCACCCGGTGGTCACCTACGCAGTGAGCGGACTCGGTTCCGCTGTCGACGAGTACACGCGGGCGCTGCCGGAATCATCGACCGTCGGAGAACCGCTGGCGGTTCAGGGTGAACGAGTGGCCGATGCCCGGCTTGCCGTGTGTCGCTGGCTGCGTGCATCCGGCCTGCGGTCCGGTTGATCGCATCCGAGGGCCCGATGGATCAGACCGTCACCAGGTCGAGGCAACCACATTGGTGATGAGCCAGCCCTCGCGAAGAGGGGCGAAATGTACCTCCAGGACGAGGCGCCACGTGTGTCGCGTGCCCCAGATGGTCGCATCGGTCAGTGTTCGTACCGTCAGCTGCGGCAGACCCAGAGTGTCTTCTCGGGCGGTGATGTCGACGTCCGAGATCGTGTGATAGGTCATCGACCCACTGTCGATCTCCTGTAACCATTCTCGACGCGGCTGTACCAGACCCGTCATGTGGGTCAACGTGAACTCGCGGTCGAGCAGATCGTCCAGTGTCGCCGTGTCACCGTCGGTCATCGCGTCGCGCAGCGCTGCATAGGCTGCTTCGACAGAAGTGGCGTGGTCGTCGGCGCGGGGGCTCATCAAAACCGCGATTCGACGTGGATTGCGCCTGGGGGTGTGGTCGCGTGCAGAACAGGAAGGTGCATGAACATATCGTAGTGACTCGGCTCTGTCGGGTGTCTCGGTTCGGCCGGTGGCCACCGAATTTCTGTCATCGCTGCACACGTCTCAACCAGCGCGGCCTGGGTCGGCATATCGAAATGGTCGAGAACCGCTATCCAGTAACACTATTCGATGTCAACTCCACCGAGCCGCAATTCTTCGACATCGAGTCGAGCCTGCACTCGGCGCAAGACCGTGTCGTCGATGTCGCCTTGGTCGCGAAGCCGGATCATGGTGCGCCGCTTGTACCCGATGAGCGTGAGTCGGAGTTCTGCGTACTCGTCGTCGAACTGGACGGTTGCGTCGTCGGCGGCGTCCGAAGGGTTTCCGCGAGCGCGGAGCACGGTGAGATGTTCGTCGTATTCGGTGCGAACGCGGTCGGCGACGGCCGTGTCGACGCCGAGTTGTTCGGCGGTCGGCGAGATCGCGGCAATGGCGTCTTCGCACGCGGTGATCTCGGCGAGCTGTTGCTCGCTTGCCACGCCGTCGTCGACCGGCAGCCTCGCCCAACGGATGGTGGGCGCGAACAGCAAGCCCTGCACCACCAGTGTTGTCGCCACCACGCCGACGGTTATGAAGATGATGAGGTCACGGTCGGGGAACGCGTCGCCCGATGACAGCGTTTCCGGCACGGACAGAGCCACAGCGAGGGAGACGGCGCCGCGAAACCCCGCCATCGTCGAGACGACACGCGCTCTGTTGGTGACACGCCGCAAACGTTGGGACGGACCACGGTCCAGTAGTCGAATGGTGTAGGCGGCAGCAACGAGAAAGAGGTAGCGGACCACCACCAGCACGGCAAACACGACAACGACCCCGATGATCCCGGTCCGCAGCTGTGACCCATCGAGACTTCGCACGACCGAGTTCAGCTCCATCCCGACCAGGACGAACAGCGATGCGTTGATCAGGTAGGTGGTCACGGTCCAGAAACTGGTGCTGCGTTGGCGGGCTACCGCCGAGCCCACCCGGGGGCCGTACTGACTGCCTATCAGGCCTGCCACCACCACTGCCAGCACCCCGGAGGCGTCGATGAGTTCGGCGAAAAGATAGGTGGCAAAACGGGGTTAGAATGACGGCGACGTTGTTGAGCATGGTGTCGTGCAGCCGGCTCCGCGTCACGATGGCAAGTGCGCCGACGACCGCGCCGATCACAATCCCACCGATGTAGGACACGCCGAACAGGCCGGCGATGTGAACGGGCGCCAGGGTCTCTTCGCCGACGGTGACGCCGACAGCAACGCCGTAGAGCACCAATGCCGTGCCGTCGTTGATCAAGGTTTCGGCGCGGATGACGGTGAGTTGCCGCCGCGGCAGAGACCGTGCGAGCACACCCACGGCAGTGGCGTCGGTGGGTGCCAGCGCTGCCCCCAGCACCCACGCCGCGCCCCACGTCAGCCCCAGCGCGTGGGCCGCCGCAGCCACGGCGGCGGCGGTGACGACCACCAGCACGGTGCTGGTCAGCACCACCCCACGAAACGTCGCCCGGATCTCCCGCAGCGAGGTCGTGAGAGCCTCCCAGTAGAGCAGAACCGGTAGGAAGACCAGCAGCATCACCTCGGGCGAGAGGTGAACGTCGCGCAACGACGGCGCGAATCCAACCGCGATTCCAGCGAGGAGCAGCAGTACCGGGCCGGCCACACCGGTGCGGCGGGAGAGCACGCCACATGCCAGGATGACGGCGCCCACAACAACCACGAATTCAAGTCCGATCACTGTGGACTCCTCTGCTCGGGTGATTGTGCTGCGCCATTGTCGTCCTCGATCCGCCCGGATGTTCTTCGATCGCTCAGTCTCGGCGGCTGTGCGGAGGGCGGCGTCACCCGCGCGTTGCTGCACGGGGGTGGCGGCCGATACGAGCGTACGGACGAAGCGGCGTATCTGGGGAGGGTCTGTCAGTACCTGCTGAGGCGTGTGGAGGTACTGACGATCACTGTTTCGACAGTCATTCCGGCAACGGCAACGGTGGCGAAGGCCATCACGGGGGTTCGGCTACCGGCCGCACCGCGATCGTCCGGGTGTCACCGACCTGCTTCGTGTCGGTGTGCGGCAATACTATAGATGCTCCCGCGGGTCGAGGTTTCCATCTTCGGCAGGAGATGCGGTCGTCGCCGGTGGTTCTGCGCCAGTCGCGTGTACATCGAGCGTTCGCCCGACCTGGTCGAGCGTTCGCCGGACCAGGTCGCCGATTCGCTACGCCTGGATGGATTTGCGTGAGGCACTGGGGGCCTAGTGCGCCTTGGCGCCGGTGCGATGGGTCTCACTCGACAATCGCCAACTGTGGGTGGCGCTTATCCAACCGCTGCGCAACCCCCGGGTATGGAGAGCCAGTTG
This sequence comes from Gordonia sp. Z-3, assembly GCF_036233855.1. Lineage (NCBI taxonomy): Bacteria > Bacillati > Actinomycetota > Actinomycetes > Mycobacteriales > Gordoniaceae > Gordonia > Gordonia sp. Z-3. The sequence goes on along the minus strand of NZ_JAZARS010000015.1, from coordinate 1,503 downwards.
GTCCTCGGGACTCAGTAGGCAGCCTGAACGTGGATGGATGCGCTGCGGGGGAGCTCTGTCCGCTTCCCTCGGTCGACTGCGCTCCAACCTGACCATTCCGGGTCCAGCCGGACGGTCTGGTCCTCGAGGTACCCGATCCCGGTCAGGCGAAGGATGCCCGGCAGATACGGCAGAAGGGCACGGTGGGTGATCACGCACACCGCCTCGACCTCTGGTTCGATGACATGAACATCGTTGTATGCGTTGATCTGCACGATCACGATGTCACGACTCCGGTGCCGGTTGTCGACCGGGGAATTGCGTTGACATCGACCACTGTTCGTCCTCGAATCCGCCCGGCCAGCAGCGTCTCGACCATTCCTGGAACGTCACCCAGACCGACTGTCTGCATCGTCTGGGTCAGCTTTTCGCGGTCCAGGTCATCCGCCAGTCGCGACCACGCCAACTCCCGCAGCTCTCGCGGCGCATGGACGGAGTCGATACCGGCCAACGTGACATTGCGCAGAATGAAGGGAAGAACTGTTCCGGGTAGGTCCGTGCCCTGGGCCAGGCCGCAGGCCGCCACCACCCCGCGATCGTGCGTCTGGGACAGCACATTGACGAGCGTGTGACTGCCGACGGAATCGATTGCCCCCGACCATCGCTGAGTTCCCAGGGGATCGGTTGCGGGAGAGGAGAGTTCGGCGCGGTCGATGATCTTGGAAGCGCCGAGCGATCGAAGGTAGGTGGACTCCTCGATCCGGCCGGTCGATGCGGTGACGCGATAGCCGAGTCGCGACAGGAGAGCGACGGCAATCGAGCCCACGCCGCCACTGGCGCCGGTGACCAGCACGGTCCCTGATGAGGGCTCGATGCCGCCGTGCTCGAGAGCCAGAATGCACAGCATCGCGGTGTATCCGGCGGTGCCGATCGCCATGGCTTCCATCGTCGACAACCGGTCCGGAAGGCGCACCACCCATTCCCCTGGTACGCGCGCGAACTGTGCGTAGCCACCGTGGTGAGTCTGGCCCAGTTCCCAGCCGTTGACGACCACCCGGTCACCACGAGCGATGCCCGGATAACTGGACTCTTCGACAGTTCCGGCCAGGTCGATCCCGGGTACGAGAGGAAAGCTCTGGATCACCACGGCTCGTCCCGAGATCGCCATGGCGTCTTTGTAGTTGATCGTCGAGTAGTCGACGGAGATCGTGACTTCTCCCGGCATCAGGTCATTTTCGTCCAGCTTGGTCAACGCGGTCGACAACCGACCGGAATCGTTGACAGTGAGCAGTCCGTGAAAGTTCATCGTGCCGACTCCTTCGATGTCGTTCCGGCAGGGTCGCCGGGTGTGCTCGACGTCTCGTCCTGTCGTGAGGTCCAGGTGAGGATGGCGTTGAACAGGGTTGGGTAGTGGTTCCAGTGCAGGAATTCCGGTGGGGCCCAGTGTGGGGCGAGGTCGGAGGTGAAGGCGGTGGTGCGGCCGTGGCCGTATTCACCACACACCAGCATCGGGTCGTTGCCGGC